>PKTG01000141.1 GCA_002869225.1 Candidatus Muiribacterium halophilum
ATCTGCTTACTTATTTACAATAAATTTCTTGATAACAGATATAAATAACTATATAATCTATATTATGAAAAAAATAATTTTATATTTACTTATTGTATTTACTTTTACAACGTTTTCTAACGAGCTTTCAAACTATTTTCCTAAAGAGTATATTCCTGAACAGGTTAAAAAGCTTGAAGTTTCTGATATTGATAGACAGATATCAGAGAAGATGGAAGATTTTCTTGTAAAGACTTACAGAGAATCGAATTATAAAGACAGGGAACTTATAAAACTCTGGGATGTAGCAGGGAAGATAGTCTATTATCTTGGGCTTCAATACGATGAGATCAGACTTAGAGTGCTTGAAGACCCTAAACTTTTTGTATTAAGTCTTCCTGATGGTAATATATTTATATCACGTGGACTTCTTAACTTCTGTCAAAACGATGATGAGCTTGCTTTTATTATTGGTAGAGAGATTTATTTTATTAAAAACGAGCTATCTTTAACACTTAGAGAAGACCGAAAGATAAGACTTTTTTTGAGAGAAAATGAACCTGTAATAAAAAGATTTTTTGTTGCTGTAAATTCAATAAATCATCTTAAAGCCTATCATGAAGCTGCTTTTTATAACTTTAAGACAGGTCATTCACCTTGGAATGCACTAAACCTTTTAAAAAGATTGGCAGAAGTACCAGAGGAAGAGATAGAGTTTATGATACTAAAAGATATTAATAAACGTATTAATTCTCTTGAAAAATTTATTAAGACTCAGATGCCATTTTCACATATTGTGGTTGAGAATGTATCGAATTATAAAAATCTTTATTATTACTTTGTTCTTGGAAATAAATTTTTAAAAGCTGGTCTGCTAGACGATGCAATATCCGCCTATAAAGAATCTATTTCTATAAATCCAAGAGTTGCTGAGACACATAACAATATTGGTATTGCATATTCAAGAAAAGGTTTTTACAATCAGGCCTTATATCATTATAAAATAGCTCAGGAACTTGATAAGGATTATAGATATTTCTTTAATTCAGCGGTCGCTGCTATAAAACTTGGAAAATACTCAGAAGCTCATAAATATCTAAAAAATTCTATAAGTAGAAATAGGAACTGGGAAAAATCTCAGAGATTATTTTTGAATCTTGAATCCTTTATGAAGGAAATGGAAAAATATGAAAACTAAATTACCATATATTTTAGCAATTATTTTCACATTGATCGCAATATTAACAAGTCATTTCCTGAAATGTCCCTATTATATAAATATCTCTTTGTTGTCTTTTTGTATTTTCTTTATTGCTAAGGAAAGGGGAGCTTTTCCACAGTTATCTTTTACACTACTAGCTCTTTTGAATCTTTTTGTATATCTTGCTGATGTGAAGCTTGAAAGTTTTGACTGTTATGAAGTTAGCAGTGTTATTATTTCTCTGGTTGTTTTAAATATTGGTGGTATTATCATATTTTGGTTCATGAACAATAAATTGGATAAAGTAGAAGATGAACCTTATCAGGAAATACTTGAAAAGTTTAAAAATGAACAGGCAGAACTGATTAAGGAAAAATCAAAAGTGAATGAGAAATTAAAAGAGTATAAGCTTGAATATAGTCAAAAACTTGCGGTTTTAAGAAAGTTTGTTGAATCTGTATATAAAAATGATGAAAAAATAGAAAAAGAGATGATATCTATTTTTAAGAATGTATTAAAACTTGAAAGTTTTATCTTTTTTAAATTTTCTAAGGAAAAAAATTCTTTTTTAAAAGTATACCATCAGGAAGTTGATCTAAACGATGTTAAAAACTCTAAGTTTTTAAAATGGGTAATTGAGCATGCTGTTGATTTTCCACCTAGTGTTAAAATACTATCAAAGGATTCGATGAAGACAAATCCTGCATTTTCAAATGTACTAAAAGATAAACATCCTATTCCAATATTATTTATTCCTATAAAAAATCAATCAAGATTGCACGGTTTTGTAATGGTATACGATATGGGTGATGTCGCTGACAATGAATATAGAGCGTTTGCAGCTCTTTTATCAGAAATTTTGTCTATGATGGCGAGTAAAGATATTATTTGATTATCTTAAAAGAATTCTTGCTTTTTCAAGATCATCAGGTGTGTCAATACCTATTCCTGCATAAACTACTTCAGATACCTTTATAGGTATTTGTGAATATAAAGCTCTTAACTGTTCAAGCTTTTCAGCTTTTTCAATATCGCACATTGGAAGAGCGGTGAATTTCAAAAGAGTTTGTTTATCATAAGCGTAAATTCCAAGATGTCTAAAATGGTCGATCTTAATATCATTGTCTCTAACAAATGGTATAAATGATCTCGAAAAATAAAGAGCGTTATCCTCTTTATCACAAACTACTTTTACAATGTTCTTATCTTTAAGTTCTTTTTCATTTTCGATCTTAGTCTTTAAGGTAGAAATTCCTCTGAAACCGTTTTTAAAAGGAAGAAAAGCTTTGGAAATTATTTCGCTATCAATAAACGGTTCATCACCCTGGATGTTTATTATGATATCGGTTTCAATATCTTTAGCTACTTCTGCTATTCTATCAGTACCGCTTTGATGATCTTTAGAAGTCATCATCGCAATTCCATTAAATCTTTTAACTTCTTCAATTATTTTCTCGGAATCTGTAGCTACTATGACTTTATCAAGAAAAGAGCATGAACTTACATTTTCGTAGACTCTTTGAATAAGTGATCTTCCGTTGATATCTGCTAAAGGTTTTTCAGGTAATCTCGTTGAACCTAATCTTGCAGGTAGGATCGCTACTGTTTTCATGATCTTCTCCTAAATGATGATAAAAAAACGGGGAAGCTAAACGCTTCCCCGTGATTTGTTTTATGATAATTATCGATTTACGGGAATATTCCTCTTATTTTAATACCATCAGCAACTCTTTCCATAGCTATCATATAAGCACCATCTCTCATATCGGTGTTATATTTTTTAGCCATATCGATTACTGCCTGTGTATTCTGGAACATCTTTTCTTTAAGTTCGTTGTTAACTCTTTCTTCTGGCCAGTAATAATGATCTATATTCTGAACCCATTCGAAATAAGAAACAATGACTCCACCTGAGTTAGCAAGGATATCAGGTACTACCCAAATACCTTTTTCAAAAAGTATTTTGTCAGCTTCAGGAGTTGTAGGTCCGTTAGCACCTTCAACTATAAGTTTAGTGTTGATGTTTTTAGCATTTTTACTTGTAATAACGTTTTCCAGAGCTGCAGGAACAAGGATCTCACATTCTTTTTCAATAAGTTCTTCGTTAGAGATTCTTTCTCCACCATCATAGTTTTTGATAGTTCCGTCAGTCTCTGTAAGTTTGATTAGTTTATCGATATCAAGTCCGTTGTTATCGTAAATAGCACCGTTGACATCAGAAGCACCAACTATTTTACATCCACACTCTTTGACCATAAGTCTTGCAGCGATTGAACCAACATTACCGAATCCCTGAACAATAAGTCTAGCACCGTTCATATCAAGACCCATATTTTTAGCAGCTACTTCAGCAGCAAATCTTACACCTCTACCTGTTGCTTCAACTCTACCTGCTGATCCACCAAGGTTTATTGGTTTACCTGTTAGAACACCTATAGAAGCAGTTCCTTTAACTCTACAGTAAGTATCGATCATCCAACCCATCATCTTAGGATTAGTGTTTACATCTGGTGCTGGAATATCTTTTTCCACACCGATTTCTTCAGAGATCGCATAAATATACCTTCTGGCAAGTTTTTCAAGTTCTTTTTCGCTTAGTTTAGATGGATCTACAATAACTCCACCTTTACCACCACCGTAAGGAAGACCGGAAACTGCACATTTCCATGTCATCCATCCTGCAAGAGCTCTAACTTCATCAATAGTTACTCCCTGATGAAATCTTATTCCACCCTTACATGGACCTAAAGCATCATTGTACTGTACTCTAAAACCTTCAAAAACTTCGATGCTTCCATCATCTTTGTTGATTGGAAGACTTACGAGAATTGATTTCATAGGTGATTTAAGTATCTTCACAATATTCTCGTCCATGTTCATCATGCCAGCAACTTTGTCTACCTGCTTCTTCATGTTCTCAAAAGGATTCAACGTTTCAGCCATTATTCCTCCCAAATTTTATCAGAGCGTTTTGCTCTGTGTAATAATTCTTTCATACTCCCTGCCGCTATTTTAAAACCAATAACTTTGCTTGTCAATAATTATAGTAATCTTTTATTTTTAATGCATTTTGACGGTTTTTATTTTTATAATATTTATTAAGTTTTGATATCTCATCTTTGACCTTATCCTCATCTGGTTTCTCTATTTTATGATAGGTCTTTATGTCTTCTAGATGGTCTTTTTTATAGTATTTCATGTCGATTTATTATCTCAATTAATTAAATATTTATCAAGTGATTTTAAAGGAAGAAAATTTATGAATCGCGGGGGTTGGAATTTGGAATTTGGGTTGGTTTTGTTCTTCCCAAAATCCAAAAACCAGCTTCATCCTATGTCCCAGTTATTAAGTCCGACCCTCACGCCTCATCCCTCATCCCTGTTTTTTTATTGATTTATGCTGTAATATATAAAAAGAATTTGGAAATGATATGAGGACTGAAGTATGAAAATGGGAGTGCTAGGTTATATTGAAAAGGATTCTAAAGTTCTTATGTTATACAGAAATAAGAAAAAGAATGATATGCATGAAGGACTTTGGGTAGCACCAGGAGGACATATTGAAAAAAACGAATCTCCTGTTGAAGCTTTAAAAAGAGAAATATTCGAGGAAACCGGACTTAAGATAAAAGACCATAGTTTGAAAATCCTTCTTACCTTTCCTGAAGATGGCGAATCACCTTTTGGTGATGTGTGGTATGGATATGTATACCATATAAAAGATTTTTCGGGCGACATAATTGATTGTGCTGAAGGTGAACTTAAATGGATTGAAAGATCAGAACTTCTTTCTTTGAAGATGTGGGAAGGTGATAAGATATTTACAGGATTTGTTTTTGAAGATGGATTGCATGAGGTTAAACTTACCTATAAAAAAAGTGTTCTTAAAGATAGTAAGGTCTGGAAAATATGATTGTTAACGATACTAATATAAAAGTAGATTCTGTTAGTTTTACCTATAATAATGGGAGCATCTTTCAGAAACAGGCACTTCAGGATATTTCTTTTGAAATAAACAATAAAGATATACTTGGCATTTGTGGAAACACAGGTTCAGGAAAGTCAACATTAATACGTCTTTTAAACAGATTGATAAAACCTGATTCTGGTTTTGTTAAAATAAATGATGTTGATTTATCAGAAATCAAAGATCCTATGGAAATAAGAAGAAAAGTTGGGATAATATTTCAATATCCTGACAATCAACTATTTGAAAGTAGTGTAAAAAAAGAGCTTGTTTATGGACCATTAAACTTTGGTTTTAAAAAAAGAGAAGCACTTTCCCAAGCTAGAGATAGTCTGAATCGAACTGGACTTGATTATCATAAATACAAGAATAGAAATCCTTTTTCTCTTTCGGGAGGAGAAAAAAGAAAAGTTGCTATTGCTTCTATTTTGTCATCAAGACCAGAGGTCATCATCTTTGATGAACCAACTGCAGGACTGGATAGTAATTCAAGAGATAATCTTATCGAACTCATCTTTTCTTTAAAAAAAGAGGGGAGAATGATAATAATAATAAGTCACGACTCCCGCTTTATAGATAAGGTATGCGATAAATTGCTAGTATTATCTAAAAGTAAACAGGTGTATTTTGGGGATAGAGAAGAGTTTTTTTCCAGATTCGATAAGAGTACAATAGATGATGTTGGAATAGAACTTCCCTTTGAATATAAAGTTTTAAGAGCTGACAGAGAAAAAAATTCGATAAAGAAGATCAAGGAGTTTATAAATAAAAAGCATGTTTGATGGAATAGTTTTAGGTCAGTATATACCTGGTGAAAGTTTTCTTCATAGATTGAATCCTATAACCAAGATAGTGTTCTGTCTTTTCTTTATGATAGTATTTCTATTTATTGAAGACATATTTCAACTTTTGACGCTATTTGCATTTGTAATAATTTGTTTTTTTATTTCTTCTCTGCCTTTGTTGCATGTATTAAAGGGATTGAAGACTATAATCTTTTTTTTGTTGATAACTTTTGTAATGCATCTGTTTTTCTCAAAAGAAGGAGTTGTGTTATTTGAATACTCTTTTATTGTTATAACATCTAAGGGATTATATAATGCAATACTTATATTTTTGAGGATATTCTCAATAATCATGTTAAACTCCATCCTTACATTGACCACTATGCCTACTGATATTGCATGGGCAATCGAAAAATTACTTTATCCACTTCGATTGTTTAGATTTCCTGTTGAGGATTTTGCACTGATGCTTTCTTTATCCCTTAGATTTATTCCCGTACTTTTTGAAGAACTTAATAAAATAATAGATTCTCAACGTTCCAGAGGAGCTATGTTTGATTCACCTTCGTTCGTTAAAAAGATAATGGCGTTCCCACCGATATTAATACCTTTATTTGTAAACTCTTTTCAGAGAGCTGAAGAAATAGCGATAGCTATGGAAACAAGATGTTATTCTGGTTCTAAAAGGACTCATCTTAATATAATCAGACCAGGTCTTATAGATGTCTTGTTTTTCATTACCTTTGTATCTGTAGCACTTATTAGTTTTTATCTTTTCTAAAATCTTTCCAAGGAACATTTTTTCCTAAAAGTTCTTCTAAAGATTTGACATCGTCTTTAAATAAATCTTTTAATATTTTGCGATCATTGTTTGAAAGATTGTCTTTTTCAGTAAGAAATCTTCTGTAGATCTCATTAAAAAAATAAGATCCTTTTAGTGTTTCCTTTAAGAAATCATTTTTTACGACAATATCTTTTATTTTGTAGAGAAATCTGGTCCTTAATATTTTATTTTGTGATATTATATCAGTACTTAGTTTTACGTCTTTAAGATCTAAAAATCCTAGTATTTCTTTTATAGTGTTATCTTTATTATTGATAAGATCGTTAAAAAATATAATCTTGAAGTTTTTTTTAATATCAAAAAGATCTAACCAGTTTTCTTTTAAATTTTTTGCATAAAGAGCTCTGTCGAGATATTCAGGGTGATTTTCGAGATGGTTTAATAGATTTTTTGTTTTAGAGGAATAGTTTTCGTGTTTTTTAAAAAAACCCGTCTTTAAATGCATTCTAAAATGTGAGTTTATATAATCGATAGGGTTTCTCAATACTAGTATGAACTTTGGTTTTTTTTTGCCAAGATTGTTGTATATTCTTTTTGCACTAATATAACCTTTTTGAAAAAGTTTAGGAGATGTATCGATCATTATCTTATTTTCATCAAATTGGTTTAAATACCAATCAATACTTTTTTCGAAATTCGAAGTGTAATAATGGATCTCCTGTCTTTTTGATAAAGATATCTGTGGATGTTTTTTTAAAAGATTGAAAAGAAAAGTTGAGCCAGCTCGCTGTGTTCCTATATGAAAAATGTTTGGGATGTTATTCATGATATGATTATATATCTTAAAAAATATTTTTAAAAGAAAAAAGACCGCTTAAAAAAAGCGGTCTTTTAAAGTTGGGGTGTTTATTCAGTGATTCTTAAATATTCTTTAGCCATATTTTTAAGTGTATCGTACATCTTTTTTGATTCTTCTTTTGATATATTTCCGTCGCCATCAATATCATATCTCTTCTTAAGAGTTTTTAATTCATCGATTAAAAGATCTTTTTCTTCTCTATCTATCTTTCCGTTGTCATTATCATCATATCTTTTTAAATAGTATTCCTGGATTATTGGGTCTTTTGCTCCAGTTATAGACTTTCCCTGTCTTTCTTTTCCTGAAAAGCCTTTTTGTACTTTGTTTATTTTATTTCTGATTTTTTCAGGGATCTTAGATTTTTCATCATTCGATAGTTTGCCGTCTTTGTTTAAGTCGTATTTTTCTATGAATTTATTTTTGATTTTTTTCATGAAATTTTTTGCTTTTTCTTTTTCTGTTTTTGATATTTTTCCATCACCATCAGTGTCTAATTTTTTTAGCATCATTTTTTTCATGTCATTACTGTTTCTATCATTTGTTCTACCGGTTCTTCTGTTTTTCATAAGGATAGGACCCATAATAGCGGTGTCTTCAAATGAGACATTATCCATTTCTTCCGGAGATATTTTTCCATCATTGTCGATATCATATTTTGCTTCCAATTTTTCTTTTTGAGTCTTGAAATATTCTTTTAAAGCTTCTCTTTCGTTTCCATCGATCTTACCGTTTTGATCTTTATCAAACATGCTATCTATTTTTTCTTTCATCTCTTTAGCTTTTTCTTTCATATAAGTTCCGAGTTCTTTAGCTTCTTCTTTTGAAAGCTTACCATCTCCATCTGTATCAAATTTTTCAATCAAAGCTTTTGGAGGTCTTGGAGGTCTTTGTCCTTGCGGACCTTTCTGATTTCTCATTAGCATTGGTCCCATTTTTGATATATCCTCAAATGCTACATTGTCCATTTCTTCCGGAGATATTCTTCCATCTTTATCGATATCGTATTTTGCTTCAAATTCTTCTTTTTGGGTTTTGAAATATTCTTTTAAAGCTTCTCTCTCGTTTTCATCGATTTTACCGTTTTGATCTTTATCAAACATACTATCTATTTTTTCTTTCATCTCTTTAGCTTTTTCTTTCATATAAGTTCCGAGTTCTTTAGCTTCTTCTTTTGAAAGCTCACCATTACCATCTGTATCAAATTTTTCAATCAAAGCTTTTGGAGGTTTTGGTCTTCGTCTCTCGTTGTCTCTGAAATTGTTTTTTGTTCGGTTCTTGTTAAATTTCTTGAATTCATCTTCGGTTATTTGACCATCACCGTTAGAATCCATATCTTTAAACGAGATCGAATTCCTCGGATGATCTTTTGATCCCTGATTCTGAAAGTTTCCTCTTGCAGCAAATACAGAAAATATCATACCTAATGTTAATGCTATTATTAATAATCTTTTCATATTGAACCTCCTTAGGTTAATGTTATGTCTATTGTAAAACAAATACTATGCCAAAATCATAAAAATAAAATAAAAAATAAACTAAAATCCATTGCAGATAAGCTTTTTTAGCGTGAAAAGAAATGTGAGATATATTTATATGTAGGATCTGTTATTTTGACTTTGTCAATTTTTTGACGATTTTTAACACTTTTTTTAAAAGAAAATTTGTTCTTATTAAAAGATTGTTCTTTATACTACTAGCTCCAACATATTTTTCTTTTTTTAAGAATAAATACCTTTCAAAATATTTATGTGAATATTTTCTATGTATTTTTTTTTCCCATTTTCCGGATGTCTTAGTTGCTACAAAAAACAAATAAACTGAGGATAATTTGTTGGTATTGAAACAGCTATATAAGACTTTCATTTTGTTTTTTTTAAATAAAATTTTGATTGCTTCAGGTGTAAATCGCCAGAAGTCTCCATATTCTCCGTGCATCTCTTGAATAAAAGGAACCACTAATATAACAACATCTTTTGATAAAAGGCATAGATTTTTAAAAGCTTTTTTAAAATCTAATATATGTTCAAGTACAGTATGATTAAATACCACATCATATTTATTAATTAGGTTTTGGGGAAGATCTTCAGAAAGATCAAGAAAAAATTCGTTTTCTTTTCCTTGAAAACCTCTTTTCTTTGACTCGAAATTTGATATTGTATATGATCTTGCATTTTTAAAATAATCTTTATAATCGTTTCCTTCTTTGTCTTTATCTCTCCAACCGGATACATTTATAACGTCACCGTTAAAAAGATAGGAAAACTTTTTAAGTTCTTTATTAGACCAGTTTCGTGGGATGGTGAATCGTCTATCCTCAAACAAATCTTACTCCTCATTTTCCTTATTCCGAATCAATAAAATGAAAAACTTTGATCTTCTTCAGTGTACTAGATTTTATATCAAATTTTCAATAATAACAAAAAAAGGGAATGGAGAGTAGAGAATAGGAAGTAGGAAAATCTAAAAGCTGGATACCTTTCTTCAAAGGTATGACCCACTAAGACAAAGACTAATATAAAAATGAATATAAAAAATTTTCAAAAATACCTACACACGATTTGCTATCGTTTTTTAAAATAAGGAATGAAACTTAAAATCAAATTAATGTTTCATAGAAGTAAAGATAGTTTATTAGATTTGATCAAAGATTTTAGCAGGCATAGTTGTAAATTNATATTTGTTTAAAGATGATGAACTAGATAACTTCCCGAAGGGCTTTACAAAAAATCTTAAATTACTATGTCAAACTTCTTTGACTTACAATCAAGCAAGCCTGCATCGTTTATTCTTGTACTTTAATTTTTTTGAAAAGCTATGGAACAAGAATTTGGTTGTAAGTTTCATCAAAATTCTTAGCTAATTCGAGGAAAGTTGAAAGCTAATAAAAATAAAAGGCAATTAATTTACTTTTGGATTATTTTCTTTGAAAGACTATATATAATTAAAGTTTTTCAGAAAATCTTCCGATAGATATAAGTTTATAGCATTATAATTCCACGGAGGGAATTAAGATGAAAAAAATAAAAATAATTTACGCCAAGGAAGGTATGACTTTAGCGAGACCGATTTACGCTTATGGAGGGATTTGTCTTCTTGAAAGCGGAAGGATCCTTACAAAAACCAATATAATACAGCTTAGACGAAGAAACGTTACAAAGATCGATGTGCTGTCATAGGTAGATTCTTGGGATTCGGGGAGCAACATTGCATAAAGGTTCGTAAGTTATTGTATTTAAAAGGCTGCAAAGGTAGTAAAGTGAAATGTGGCTACCTTTATAGGTGCCAAACAATACTACATCGTCCTCGATTGTTATTTTTGCTGGATTGTTTCCAAGATCGATCATGAATTGATCCATGCAGACTCTTCCGGCTATTTTATACTCAAGACCTTTGCAGCAAACCTTTCCTCTGTTAGAAAGAGATCGATCGTATCCATCCCCATATCCAACAGGTATAGTAGCTATATAAGAATTGTCGAAAGTATGATAAGTCGAACCATAAGAGATAGGAGTATTAGATTTGACCTTCTTTATATGTAATATTTTACTAACAAGTGTCATTACTGGTTTTATAGTGACGCTTTGAGTAGTTTCCGAAGATGGATAATAACCGTACATCATTATTCCAGGTCTCACCATATCAAAATATGTTTCCGGCAGGTCGATTATAGCACCACTATTGGCTGTATGAAGTATTCCGGGATCTATATTATTTTCTTTGATTGTTTCAACACATTCTCTAAATTTCTTGATCTGCTCTTTTGTGAAACTTTTATTTCTTTCATCCGAGACAGGGAAGTGTGTCATGACACCTTTAAGTTTTGTGTTTGTGGAATTTTTATAGATATTCAGAAATTCCTGAAGCTCATGGGGTAGAACACCAACTCTTCCCATTCCTGTATCTATCTTTAGATGAAAATAAAAAGTCTTGTTTTGTTTTTTTGCTTCTTCCTGAGCTTTTTTTAAAAAAGATGTAGAGTAAACAGCACATTCTATGTTATTTTTTATTAGATATGGTATCTCTTCAAATGTAGAGTGGGAAAACTTAAGAATAGGTAAAGATAAGTCTGCTTCTCTAAGTTCGATAGCCTCATTAGTTGTAGCAATACCTAAATATTCAGCAAGTTTATTTTCTTCAATAAATCTTGATACTTCAATAGCACCATGACCATAAGCGTTTGCTTTTACAGCGGCAAGTATCTTTGTATTTGTTTTTTTTCTTATATTCTCAAGATTATATCTCAGATTATCTAAATATATATATGCACGAGTAGGGTTGGTTTTTATTTTATCGTTCATTTCATCTTCTCCCTTATATACTCTGGGTATTTTTTATTCATCTTATAAGCAAAGACAAGTATTTCAGCAACAGTCTCAAAAAGCTCGCCAGGTATCTCATCTCCAAGATTTATCTTTGACAGGATCTCAACTGCATCCTGATCTTCGTAAGTGTATATACCTAATTCTTTTGCTTTTTTTATTATTTTTTCAGCTACGGTGCCTTGTCCTTTAGCAACGACTTTTGGAGCATCGCTTTTCTTTTTTGGTTTATATTTTACAGCTACCGCTTTCTTCATGCTTTCAGATCGATCCTTCCGTTGTAATTTGATTGATGATTATTTTGTGTCTTATTAGGAATATCATCACTTTTCTTGATCAGTCTTGTGTCAAATACACAGTTTATACCCTCAAGGTTTTCAAGTAGATCATCTTTAAAAAGTTCTATCATATCGAGAACGTCTTTATCTTTTGAAGAAAAGTTTATTGCAAGATTTTGACCAGAAATGAAGTATCTGGCATCGACTCTGAGCATATCAATGTTTGTCATATCTAATATAAATTGTATATCTATAGAACTCTTCTTTGATATTTTGTTTTCAGAAGAAAAGTTCAGCTCTGAATAATTCATTTCATCATCTTCTTCACCTTTATAAAAAAAAGGTATCTGAAGGAAGATGTTTTTCTTATCATCTTTCGAGAGCATATGATTAAGATCTATATATCTTATTATATCTTTTAATATCGGTGCTTCTTCCTTAGAAAGAAAAGCTTTTATGTCGCTATCAAGAGACTTTGAGTTTATTAGTTTGCTTTCGGTCGATGTTAGGGAGTCTTTTATATATTTGATTATACTTTCTTTATTTAGTGTATCAGGAAAGAACTTTTCTTTAAAAAGAGTTACTTTTTCAGGTGAGAGGTTTTTGATTATAAGGGAGTATAGATCTTTTATAGTATTTAATTTATCTCCTATATTATCAAGTGATTTAAATAGTTCTATTGTAGTGCTATTTTCAGGCAAAGCATTTTTCATGAGAAGAATTGCGCTTTTTTCTGAAAGCCCGTTTTTTATAAGATTTTCGAAAAGAGCTAACTTCTTAAAAGGAAGCCCGTTTTTTAATAGAGAGTTTATTAGTCTGGATTCTCTATCCGATGAATTAGGATCAACTATCTTAAGAAATGTTGTGGATCCCTCCTTTTTCTTTACTACAACATGCAGTTGTTGTTTTATTTTTAGAGGGACTTCGGATTTTGCCTGAAATATCTGACCTTTAATGTTAAGAATGGGTTTTCCTTCCGAAAAACCCATTACTTTTGCTTTTAATAGTTCACCGACTCGAAAGTCGTTTTTTTGATCTATCTTAAAGTTTTTTAGTATGTCAGAAAACTCTCCAACATTGTTGACAGTCATTTAATGTGCTGCTTTCTCCTTGTTCTTTTCAGCAAACTCACTAATAACTCTTGCAAGTTTTTTTATACCTACATCAATGTTTTCCAGAGTAGGATAGGAGAAGTTTATTCTCATAGTGTTCTTACCTTCACCGTTGCAGAAGAAGGCTGATCCTATTACATAAGCGACCTTTTCTTCAACAGCTTGATATAACATCTCATCAGCATTCATGCCTTTTGGTAATGTCAACCAAAGGAACATACCACCTTCAGGTTTTGTCCATGAAAGACCTTCCAGTTTTGGCATGTACTGATCAAGACAGTTAAGCATAGCTCTCTGTTTCTGTTTATAAAAAGCGACATTAGCTTTGACCTGAGTCTCAAGATAACCTCTCTTTAGAAATTCGGTTGCTATTGCCTGTGTAAATGGTGGTGTACAAAGATCTACACCCTGTTTTATTATGACGAGTTTCTGTATTATTTCAGGATTTTTTGCGACCACCCATCCTAATCTGAAACCAGGGATCATTGTCTTTGAAAAAGTAAACATCGCGATTACATAACCTTTTTTATCCATTGAGAGCATAGATTCGACTTTTTCACCTGTATATCTTAGTTCTCTGTAGGGGCTATCTTCTATAACCGGAATATCATATTTATAAGCTATTTCAAGAATGGCTTTTCTTCTTTCATAAGTATAAGTGATACCTGCAGGATTCTGGAAATCTGGTATAGTGTAAATGAATTTTGGTAATGGTTTTCCGGCTGCTTTTAGCTCTCCTAAATTTTTTTCAAGAATTTCAGGTACCATTCCATCGTTATCCACTGGGATACCAATAAACCTAGTTCTATAAGCGTTGAAAGCCTGAAGTGCTCCAAGATAACTTGGAAGACCTACAACAATAGTATCTCCAGGATTAATAAAAGCTTTTCCTAAAAGGTCAAGAGCCTGCTGTGAGGCTGTTGTGATAAGAAAGTTTTCTTGTTTAAAATCGTAGTCTGTAACATCGTTTTTAATATATTTTATTAGTTCTTCTTTAAGACCAGGACTACCTTCGGTTGGTCCGTATTGCATCATCAAAGGACCTTCACGGTCGATGACGGTTGAAGTTATCTCTTTTATTTTTTCTGTAGGAAAAGTCTCAGGAGCAGGTAGGCCGCCTGCAAAAGAGATTATTCCAGGAACTCTGGTAAGTTTCAAAAGTTCTCTGATTACTGAAGCTTTCATAATCTTTGCTGATTCTGAATATAGCTTTTCAAGATCTAACATATTTAACTCCCCCAGTGTTTTTAAAACTCTTTTTATATTTGTATTATAACAATTCAGCCCCTCTTGAAGCAAGGACACTTCTTTCACCTTTATTAAGAACGATTCTTCCAGCTATTTCCTCGTTTTTAAATTTTTCAGCTACATACGACAAACCATTATTTGATTCATCGATGTATGGAATGTCAATCTGGAAAGGATCGCCAGTTAGTATTATCTTTGTATTCTCACCAGCTCTTGTTATTATTGTCTTTACTTCATGAGCTGTTAAGTTTTGAGCTTCATCGATGATTATATAGGAATCAGGAAGACTTCTTCCTCTAATATAGGTAAGTGCTTCTACCTGAATCAGTTTGTTTTCATAAAGATAGGAATATTCTTTCTTAATATCTGCTCCAAAAAGAAAATCCAGATTATCGGTTATTGGTTGCATCCAACTTCCCATCTTTTCCTCTTTTCTTACTGGAAGATATCCGATATCTTTTCCCATAGGTATGACAGGTCTTGATACAATAAGTCTCTTATAGACTTTTTCGCCCAAGACTTTCTCAAGCCCTGCCGCAAGTGCCAAAAGAGTCTTTCCAGTACCAGCTGTTCCAATAAGACATACGAGCTGTATCTCGGACGACATCAAAAGTTCTATCGCGAAACGCTGTTCAAGGTTTCTGGCATCTATTCCCCACGGCTTTGAAGCCATATGAAATAGAGGAGTAAGTTTTTTTGATTCGCTTGAAAATTTTGCTAAAGCCGATTGTCCTGTCTTTTCAACTTTTAAAAGTACACATTCGTTTGGAGTAAATGTATATTCGGTCATCTCCAATTCGCGATTTTCATAAAACTCATCCAGTACCTTTTTTTCAGTGTTTATTATCTTAAATCCCTTAAATACATCAAGAAAGTTGACTTTGTTACTTTCAGAGGATTCTGCTTTAATACCAACTGCATTACATTTTACCCTTACGTTTATATCGTTTGATACAAGTATTACAGGGTCGTCAGGATGTTCTTTCATAATAGAGTATGCAACACTTATTATATAATTGTCAGGGCTATTATGATCCATTGAAGTAGGTATTTCTTTGTGCAGCTCGGTATGTTTGGTATCGATTCTGAGCAAACCGTTTTTCCCTACTTCTACACCTTTTATAAGACTTCCTTTTTCTCTTAGTTTATCAAGATTTTTAAGGACTTTTCTTGAGTTCATACCTGCAGAACCCTGATTTCCTTTAAGTCTGTCAAGTTCTTCGAGTACGATCAAAGGTAAGATCACCTCGTTGTCTTCAAATTTGAACATAGCATCGTAGTCGTTAATAAGTACATTTGTATCAAGAACATATTTTTTGATCATATACTATTCTCCCTTCTTGAGTATGAACACAATTATTTCCGAGTCATCATTTGCTATCTTATTACTGTAACCGTCCAAAGTCTCTTCGAGTATAAAATTATATTCTTTTGCTGTCTCTTTTATTTTTTTTATACTAAACAGCGTTCTCTTGTGTATCTCTTCATATCTCTTATAAAGATCATCTTTTTGTTTTACAAAGAAAACAAGTCTATTTACAAACGTGTTCTTTGCTGCAAACCTATTATACCAGATAAAAGAAAGATTTGTATCTTCCATAACGAAAAAATTGTTTTTGAAAAGATTGATTAGTTTTTTTCTGGTAATCATATCAAAGATAAGTACTCCACCAGATTTGAGATGTTTGTTGCATGAATCAAAAAAATTTTTTAAGCTTTGCTGACTCTGAAGATAGTTAAGAGTATCATAGGCGCATACTATAGAATCGTAGGTCTTATCTGTCGAGAACCCTTTTTCAATATCACCTTTCCAAACAGAGATTCCAGGATATTTTTCTTTTAGAATAAAAAGCATGTCTTCGGATATATCGAAACCTTCAACTGAAAAATTACACGATAATAGATATGTCAGATTACCTGTTCCACATCCTGCATCTAGTATAGATAGGGCTTTTGGATTATATTTTAATATATTGTTGGTGATAATGTGTGACCAGGTCTCGTAATCTACATGGTCCATTATCTGATCGTAGATGTAAGCAAAGCTGGAATATATGGTATCACTATTTTTTCCCATGATCTGATTATAACATAAAGCTTTACAGCTGGCTAAAGAAAATTGATAATAGGGTTATTATAATAGTTTGAATACACTTGACTATCACTTATTTCAATTGTAATAATTAATCAGAGGAATCTTTATGAATACTTTTTTGATAATGATGTTATGTTTTTTAATAGGTCTTTTTATAATATGGATAAGTCTTGTCGTATCCTCTAGAACTAAAAAGAAACTGCTGAAAAAAGCGCAGTCACTTGTTTTGAAAAACAGAAAAAAAAGAGAAAATGCTCTATCGGATATTGTCGATTTGTTAAGCGAGGAAGAATATTTTTCCTTGATAACAAGGGATATGGCTTTCTATCGATTTGTTGTATATTATCCTTTTCATCTCAATAGTGATCTGCCTGCTTTTATACCTCAACAAGCTGGACTTGATAAGATATCTGAATATGAATTTAAATCCCTTATAAGTTCTCAAAACTCTCTTTTAAGAGAAAAAGCATCCCTATATATCGAAGAATTTTCATATCTCAGAAAATTTTTAATAGGTATAATCGAACGAGAAAAAGAGGAGTTTCTTCTTGAGAGATATCTTAAAAGTATAACTTTTTATATTCCTGACGAGATTCTTGTTGATAAGATAACGAGTATATCCTCAAGAGTTTTGCTTGGATTGTTATTTCAAATGCTTCTTAGTCAGGGTTTTGATTTTAACATTCTGAAAGAAAAAATTGAGACAGTAGAAGATTCGTTTGTCAAAGAGTTTTGTGGTTGGATACTCGATCCTCATAATAATATAAGCAGACTTGTTATGGAGATGGCACAAGAGGAATCGGATGAGATGTTTACTTTTCTTTCGACTTTTCTTACCTCTCTTGAGGATGTTGATATAGAGACTATAGAAACCGTTATATCACTAACAGAAAATAGACGTTTTTCAGGGACTTTTGATATTGCTAATAAAATTCAGACTATTGATAATATTAAAGTCTTTTATAGTATTATTGATAATTTTGATAAAATGGATGAGCTTTCTAGAGTCTATATGATAAATCGAGCTTTTTTCTATTTCAGAAACATTAAATTATGTAGTCAGCTTATCGAGAAGATGTCGGATTTTAAAGATAGAAGATATGAGATACTTTTAACTGATATTGCTTTAAACTCAAACGAAAAATATCTGGTAAGGGTTTCGCTTCAAGCGCTTATAAGGTTAAATTCTATGTTGACTGTAAACCAGGTCAGGTCTCTATACAGACGATGGGATGAAGAGATCCTTTATTATGCTGTTGTCTTTTTGCTTACTGATAATGGTAAAAGTGCTGATAAACTTCTGAAAAAGATATACAATAGATCAACAGTTTTTATAAGAAAGAGAATAAAAAAACTTTCAACAAAGCTTTAGTACCGCTGACCTCTTGGAATTAAAGCTTTTCTTTGATATACTTTATAAACCGCGTGAGAAGGGTATAATTTGCTGTGCAAAACCCTGTTTCAGCGAGAAAAATTAAGGAGTAATCTATGTACGCAATTGTAGAAACTGGTGGAAAACAGTACAGAGTTGCCAAAGATAGCTATATTAAAGTTGAAAAACTTGATGTAGAAGAGAATGGCAAAGTAGAACTTTCCAATGTACTACTTGTAACCGATGGAAAGGAAGCAAAAGTCGGAACACCTTATGTTGATGGTGCAAAAGTGTCTTGTACAGTACTTGAACACGGAAAAGGAAAGAAGATCCATGTGTTTAAATACAAACCAAAAAAGAAATACAGAAAACTTACTGGACACAGACAGCAATACACTAAGCTTAAGGTTGACGATATAAAAGCTTGATAGATGATTACGATCAGAGTGATCCTGGAAGGAGAGTTTGTTAAAAAAATTAATATTGACGGACATGCACAGTATGATAGTACAGGCAAAGATATTATTTGTGCAGGTGTCTCGGCTTTATATTTTTCGACAGAAGCTTCTTTAAAGACTCTGATAGATAACAGAAATGTTTTTAAATTGGATTCTCATGAATCCGGAAAAGCAGAAATAGAGTTTTTGAGATATGAGAGTGATAGTCAACTTTTGGCTAAGAGTCTCTTAACAGGACTCAGATTGATGGAACGGAATTACGATGAATTTGTACATATTGAGGAGGTGAACATAAATGGCACATAAGAAAGGTGTTGGTAGTTCAGTCAACGGAAGAGATAGTTTTAGTAAAAGATTAGGCGTGAAAAAATTTGCTGGCGAGGTCGTTAAAGCTGGAAATATACTTGTCAGACAGAGAGGAACTAAACTTCATCCTGGAAATAACGTTGGTATAGGTGGAGATGATACTCTTTTTGCTAAGATCGATGGTAAAGTAGTATTTGAAAAATATTACAGAACTAAAAAGAAAGTTAGTGTTTATCCTGTAGAAGGTTAATAGATTTTTTTATAATCATAAAAAAAGCGACACATCTTTTCGGTGTGTCGTTTTTTTTAAGAAAGAATATAATGTATGAATAATGTTTTTTTCGGTGGTGCTTTTGATCCTATACATAATGCTCATCTGAGCATGGCAAAATATATTGTTGAAAAAGGACTGGCTTCGAAAATACTTTTTGTTCCTGTTTATAATCCGCCCCATAGAAAAGATCATATACTAAGTAAATACAAAGATAGATTAAATATGTTAGAGTTAGCCATTGAAGGAAGTCCTGATTTTCTTGTTAGTGATATAGAGTCGAGGATTGATACACCTTCTTATACTTATAGGACATTAAAGCACTTACAGAAAGAGTTGAATACAAGTATATCGCTTATGATAGGAGAGGATCAGCTTTCAGTATTCAATACATGGTTTGAATATAAAAAGATAATAGATCAATTTCAGCTCATAATATTCAATAGATCTAAAAAGATATCTGAAGAGTTGATGAATTTGCTCAAAGACAAAGATGTTATATGGACAGATCTAAAACATAAAAAGATCTCATCTACGATGATAAGACAAAAAATAAAAGAAAATAAATATGAAGATATAGAAGATCACTTACCGGAAAAAGTGTTAAAATATATTAAAGAAAACGGGTTGTATAGGAGTTGATGATGTTTTTAGATTTTTCTAAAATAAATGTAAAAGCCGGAAAAGGTGGAAATGGTGTAATCAGTTTCAGAAGAGAAAAATACGTCGAAAAAGGTGGACCTGATGGTGGAGATGGCGGTAAAGGTGGAGATGTGATACTGGTTTCTTCAAATTCCAAGACCACTCTTGTAGATTTTCGATATCAGAAACATTTCAAAGCTGAAAACGGAGTAAACGGAAAAGGCAAGAACATGCATGGTAGATGTGGTAAAGACCTTATCATAGAAGTTCCTATCGGTACTGTAGTAAGGAGAGGAGATAACAAAGAGATCATAGCCGATCTTGATGAGATAGACAAAAAAGTCATAGTCGCTAAAGGTGGCATTGGTGGAAAAGGAAACGCACGTTTCAAAAGTTCTATAAACAATGCACCTCAGATAGCAGAACAGGGTGTCGAAGGCGACAAATTATGGATAGAGCTTGAACTTAAACTCTTATCTGATGTAGCTATAATAGGAATGCCAAACGCAGGTAAATCAACTCTTATTTCTGTGGTATCAAATGCAAAACCTAAAATAGCAGATTATCCTTTTACGACTTTGAATCCTAATCTTGGTGTTGTAAGGGTTGATGAGTCATCATCTCTTGTTATGTCTGACATACCGGGCTTAATTGAAGGTGCAAGTGAAAATGCCGGTTTAGGTCATAGATTCCTAAGACATATTGAACGTTCAAAAGTGCTTTTACACCTTGTTGATCCGATATCACAAGATCCAACTAATGATTATGAGATAATAAGAAAAGAACTTGAAAAGTATTCCCCGATTCTTGCTGAAAAGGAAGAGGTGGTTGTGGTTTCAAAAAGCGAGACTTTAAATGAAGAACAGAAAGATAAGATAAAGGCTGAATTTCAGAGTATAGATATAGAAATAAAGTTTATTTCTTCAGTCAGCAGAGAAGGAATCGATGATATTATAAGAACACTTTATGAAAAAAAAGAAAAAGTAGACAGTCAAATGCCTGAAAAGAAAGAAGAAGATATAGAAGTTTTCTCAATAACAGAATCCGAGGATAAGATAATATCAATTGAAAAAGAAGATGGAATATATTATGTTAACGGAAAGCACATTGAAAGACTCGTACAGAAGACACCACTTGGAAATGAACTTAGTCTTGAAAGATTGCAGATGCAACTTGAGAAAGCAGGAGTTTTTAAAGCGCTTAAGGAAAAGGGCATAAACGAAGGAGATGAGGTAGATATTGCTGGTTTCAGATTTGATTATTTTGAATGATCTTGAAGAATTATGTCTTACAGAAAAAAGAATGGCTCATATGTCTTCTGCTGCTAATCTGTTTGATGAACTTTCAAAGATATATGATTTTAAAAAAGAACAAGAATTTAGGAATGCAGTACTTTATCATGATATAGCAAGAGATCTTTCAAGAGATCGATTAGAAAAAGAAATACTCGAAGGATCTGTAAGTATAACTTCAGAGGAAAGAAAAAAGACCGTTCTTCTTCATGCTCCGGTTGGTGCATGGCTTGTTCAGAAATATGGGCTTGTAAGCGATGTAAATATGATAGATGCAATAAGACACCATACTTTGCTGAAAAGAGATACAGAGTATGTTAAGATTTTATCAATATGCGATTTTGCCGAAAAGAAAAGAGAGTTTATTGAAGCCGAAATGATTAGGGAAATAGCAAAAAAAGATATTGATGAAGCTTATAGATTGATGAAAAAAATCAGAGAAGACTGGCAGGGAATAAAGAATGCAGGAAGAGTATAAAGAAAAAGATTTAAGTAAGCAAAAAAACAACAGTGAAAATATGAAAGATGAAAAGATGTCAAAAGGAATGAATATATTTCTATCTATTTTGACACTTGGAATAATTTTCGCTATCGGTATATATTTCTGGCCGTCAAAGGAAATAAATCATACAGGACTGGTATCGGTTGGAGCTGGTAAAGATCTTGGGAAGATGATATATCTGATAATGGGTGTTGATGATGAAAAAAAAGGAAATCCTCGATCTGATACCATAATTCTTGCATTTGTAAATACATATACAAAAAAAGTTCAGCTTCTTTCTATACCAAGGGATACAAAGATATTTATAGAGGGAAAAGGTGATAGAAAGATAAATTCAGCTTTTCGATATGGCGGAGTTGAACTCACAAAAAAGGTTATAGTAGAGCTTCTTCATCTTGATATAGATGGATATTTCACTGTCAATATAGATGGTTTTGTAAACATTATAAACATCCTTGGTGGAGTTAAGATAAATGTTGAAGATGATATGTATTATGTTGATAAAGCAGGAGAGCTGTATATTGATATAAAAAAAGGTGAACAAGTGCTAGATGGTAGGACTGCAATGTACTATGTTAGGTATAGAGATAAGATCTATGCTGATATAGGTAGAATTAAAAGACAACAGAAGTTTATTAAAGAGATACTTAGAAAGATCAAAGATATAGGTATTATATGGAAAATACCATCAATAATTCAGGAAATCTATAAAAATATCAATACGGATCTCGGTATTAAAGATGTAATGTCTATTGTGAAAAGATTCAGAGATTTTGATATAAAAAATGTCCAAGTGGATACTTTACCTGGAGAAGGAAAATATATTAACAAAGTATCCTATTTTGTAGTGGATTATGATAAGACACAGAAAATAATCGAAAAAATAATGAGATATGAAGCTGATAAATCGGAGAAAGAAGATGAGAATAGAGATACTGAAGAGATCACAAAAGACTAAAGCCAGACTTACAAAGATCACTACCCCGCACTCTGTTATTGAGACTCCAGTTTTCATGCCTGTTGGAACTAAAGCTACTGTAAAGACTATGTCTCCGGAAGAATTATATGCATCAGATGCTTATATAATTTTATCAAATACTTATCATCTTATGTTAAGGCCTGGAGCGGATATTGTTGAAAAAGCGGGTGGGCTTCATAAGTTTATGAATTATGATAGAAGCATACTTACAGATAGTGGTGGTTTTCAGGTATTCTCGCTATCAAATCTGAACAAGATAGATGAAGATGGAGTAGTATTTAGAGAACATATTGGTGGCAATTATATAAAGATGACACCGGAATCTTCGATTGAGATCCAGAATAAACTAGGGGCTGATATTATTATGGCTTTTGATGAATGTGCTCCATATCCTTGTAAAGAGGATTATGTCATAAGTGCTATGAAAAGGACGCACAATTGGGCTAAAAGAAGTCTTGAATCTCATAAAAAGAAAGATTCGCAAGCTCTTTTCGGGATAGTTCAGGGCGGGATGTATAAAAAATGGAGAAAAGAATCAGCAGAGTTTTTAGCATCTCTTGATTTTCCAGGTTATTCAATAGGTGGATTAAGTGTTGGAGAACCGATGGAACTTATGAAAGAGATACTCGATCATACTACTGATTTTATGCCTTTAGAAAAACCACGTTATCTGATGGGAGTTGGTTCTCCTATGGAACTTGTCGATGGAGCACTTCTAGGTGTTGATATGTTTGACTGTGTACTTCCTACAAGACTTGCAAGGCATGGTGTGCTTTTAACTGATCACGGAAGGATGAATATAAAAAATTCGAGATTTAAGGAAGATTTTACACCTATAGATGAAAACTGTGATTGTTATACGTGTAGAAATTATTCAAGAGCATATTTGAATCATCTTTTCAGAAGCCAGGAAATGTTTGGTCTTAGATTAAACAGCATTCACAATATTCATTATCTTATCGATCTTATGAAAAGATTAAGAGAAGCTATAAGAAATGAAGATGAAGTTAGTTTCAGAGATTCCCTTGCTGAAAAATGGGGAGATGGGAAATATTCTTAAAGCAGGGATTAGGATTTAGTGGTTAGGTTCGGACATATTTAAATTTAATAAATGAAACTTAAGTTTATATTCCGGGTCCTGTCCCCTGCGACGCAACTCAAAACATCCCTAATGAAACAGAACCAGAGTTTTGATTTCCTTTCTCCGGTGCCACCCAGGATTTAATTTTCTACACATTAATAAATTTAAACCCTCAACTCCCCATTCACCATTCAGTATTCATATCTCACTTTTTCCTGCTTCTACCCATTTCGCTTCACGCTTTACGCTTAATGGTTTTTGAAATTGATGTCCCCTGATACTGTTGAGATAAAAATAGTTGAATGCTTTTTAGATGTTCCAGCCATATAATGACC
>PKTG01000073.1 GCA_002869225.1 Candidatus Muiribacterium halophilum
ATTCACTATAACATAAAGGATGAATCAGCAGCGATAGAGACTTTAAAGTCCTTGATACCACTTGTTGAAGACCTCTAAAAGCCGGAATTCGGGGTGAAGCGGGATTTTGGTTTTTGGGAAAATCAAAACCAACCCAGACCCCAAACACCAAATTCCAAATCCCGCGATTTTTATATTTTCTGCTCTTTCCTCTCACTACTCACTAATCAATATTCGTTACATTTAATTTTTTAAACAAGTAAAAATTAAATGTAACGAATTGAAACTTAACTTATTTTCTGTTATATATTAATCTTATCTTAAAATAGCCTAATATTTTATTTTATTAATGGGCGAAACAAAAACGGAGGGAACGATGAGAAGATTTTTAACAATTGTCTTAGTTTTCATGCTTGTTCTTGGTACTATCGATGTTTCTGCAGGTATTCTAACAAGAGCAAAAGTAAGACTTCTCGAAAGAGGAGCTGATACATATCAGATCATAGACGAAGAATATTTAAGTGCAGAAGATACACATTATAAGTATACAAAGGTAGAAAAGATGTCAGATCTGGCACTTGGTTATCTTTATAGTGGCACTTCAGAGACTACATATTCAATGCTTGAAGAAGCTGATGAGATATGCGATACAATAAATGATGGTTTTTATAAATCACTTGGATATGCAAAGATAGCGTCAACCTATGCTGAGTTCATGAATACTCTTGGTGTAAGAGAACTTGCTAAAGCCGCAGCTCTTAAAGGAATTGATGTAGCTGAAAACAGAGTCTATAACAAACAGGAAAAAGTAAGACTTTATAATACATTTATTAGAATACTTCTTAAGACCAGATACTATAAGGAAGTAAATGAACTTCTTGTTGCTTCTCTTGAAGAGTTTGAAAATGTACATGATATATATTATAAATCAGTTCTTGCTATTGATCTTGCAGCTTATGTATCAATAATGAAAGATAATCAGCAGCTTTCAAATGAACTTTTTGAAATAGCTTATGATAATACTAAACATATGGGCGATGCTTATATGAGATCTATGATACTTGTAGAACTTGCTGATTATGCTCTTATAAAAAACAATGATGAAAAAGCACTTACATATATGGATGAAGCAAATAAATATGCAAATAGGATAGGAGATCAGTATTATAAACAGAAAGCTTTCAACAAGATTGCTGTGCAGCTTATGATAATGGGTGATAGAGAAAAAGCTATAGATCTTCTTGAAGAAGAATGTGTCAAAGCTGCTAAAAGAACTGGCTCAGCATATCATCAGGCACTTTCTTATATTGACATAGCTGGTGCTTATTATGTTGCTGATAATAAGGAAAGAGCTTATGAACTTCTTGCAGAAGCTGATAAGTCAATAAAAAGAATCGGAACAAGATTTTTAAAAGTACTTGCTCTTGATGAAGAGTTTTGGGTAGCTTATATATTTGATGACAATGAAAAAGCTATGAAGTTAAACGATCTTGCATGCATAAATGCTATGAATGCTGGTGGATATCAGAATGAGACAAAAGCACTTCTTATAGTTGCTGAAAATTATACTACTCTAAGAGATTTTGATAAAGTTGAAGCTGTTATGGGAGAAATTAATTTCTAAGACAAAATCATATAAAAAGAAGGCCTGCTATTAAAGCAGGTCTTTTTTTTTTATATATTTAAAGGTATCATTCCCATAATTTTGAGCGGAACATGAAATAATCTACTATTATGTATACTACGCCAACTCCACATTGAATGATACCTATGTTATACCAAGGAAACCCAAGAACTTTCTGCATTGTATACATAAGAGGAAACTCAAGAAGTATCAAAACTGATGATGTAGCTATAAGTCTTGGGAAGTTTTTTCCTGCTCCCATAAATACAGATTCAAAAAGAAGAGATGTTGCTATTAGATATGGGATTATAGAGAAGAACCTCAAAAAAACACTCCCAGATTTTATTGTCTCAGGTATATCAGTAAATAAAGATATAATAAAAGGAGAAAATATAAAGATAGGTATATTTATTATTGATAAAAGTCCAAGACTTACCAGAATAAGTTTTTTCATATCTCTTCTTATCTCATCGATTCTTCCGGCACCGATAAACTGACCGACTGAGATGGCTGCACCAAGTGAAAGACCAAAGGTTCCCATGAACATTATACCTTTTATTCTTGAAGCTATACCAAAACCATCTGATACAGAGAGCCCGTAATTTGCGGCTAAGGAAGTTACGAAATTATTCTCAAAATTAAAAATAAAAGCGATTGCTCCCCCAGGAATTCCAATAGTAAGCATCTTTATTATTACTTCTTTATCAAATTTAAAAAACCTCTTTTTAAATATTCTAATTCCAGGTCTGTTTCCTATAAGAAAATAAAGTGAGAAAAGTATACCCATGAACTG
>PKTG01000117.1 GCA_002869225.1 Candidatus Muiribacterium halophilum
AGATTTTTCATAAAAGTCGTAAGATTACCTTCAGGTGTACATATAAATAAATGATAATGATTATGCATTATACAACTCGCATAACATTTTACATTAAATTTAATTAAATATTCTTCCAGATATTTAAGAAATTTATATTTCATTTGAGGCATTATAAAAATATTACCTTTATGAAAACCTCGGTTCATAACATGATAGTGGGCATTTGGATATTCAATTCTTAATTGTCTAGCCATGATTATAAATATAACACATTATTAAGAATTTTGAAATTTTATGATCTGACCCCAATTGTATTCTGTTCATGTTTGAACATGATGTAGATTATGAGGCCTTTTAGGAAGGTGGTGAAGGAGATTGCCCACCAGATGCCAGGGATTGACATGTTTAGGGTAAAACATAAGTAATACGCAAGTGGGATACGAAGTAGTGTTAATGGAATTGATACAAACATTGGTATATGTGTCTTTGATATGCCGGTGAATCCACCTTCGTATACTACTTCAAAACCAAGGAATAGTTCAAAGATAGCGATGATTTTGAGGTATCTTGCTCCTTCGAATATTATCTTTGGGTCGGATGTGATCAGGGATAAGATCTTTTCAGGTATAAAGTAAAAGACCACAGAGATCACAAAGAGAAATGCTGAGTTATATAGAACTGTCCTGTGAACAGCTTTTATGCTCATATCTGACTTTCCTGCTCCAATATACTGACCTGCAAGTGCAGCAGCTGTCACAGAAAAGCCCATTGATATAAAATACGGTATACCTTCAAGTTTATGACAGATGTTAAGTGCACCTAGAGCATCTATGTTTCCTGTCTTTGTTATAAGAGATGTAAGCGCTGGATATACCATCGCAAATACCCAGTTGACAAGCGCAACTGGAAAACCTATCTTTACTATTTTCTTTGCGTATATGTATTTAAAGAATCTTTTAAAAGCTCTTTTTGCTATGTATTTTCTTCTCGATAAAAGTACAAGACCCACTGTGAATCCTAACGTCTGAGAGAATATAGTAGCAATAGCTGCTCCTTTAATACCAAGTTTTGGAAACGGGCCCCAGCCGAGGATAAAAAGAGGATCTATTACACAGTTAAAAAGAAGCATAAAAGCCTGTATCTTCATACCTGTCTTTGTATCGCCATGAGCATTAAAGACCATTGTATTTATATTGTAAAAATAGATTATTAAAAAGCCTGCGTTCATAACAGAGAAATATTTACACGCATCCTCTAGAACCTGGCCTTCAAGTCCGATTACTACAAATATCTTTCTATAAACCAAAGTCATGATAAATGTAATTAGGAGTCCAATTATTGAAGCCACTGAATAACCTTCTGCTGCTACTCTTTGATAACCTTCCTTGTCATCTTCTCCAACTTTTCTTGCAACTAGAGAGTTGACTCCAGCACTTGCGATGTTTATAAGAGAATAAAGCGACCATGTAATAAAGGAAGCTGCACCCATTGCTGCAAAAACTGATGAATAGCTAAGTCTTCCAAGCCAGAAGGCATCCACTATCTCATAAAGTACTGTGAACAAAAAAGAAAAGATAGCTGGAAATGCAATCTTTCTAATTGCTTTATCTAAATTCATATCTGTTATTTTCATGATTTGATATTCACATATAAATATTATTTTTTCAACTCGATTTTTCAGCTTATTCTTTGAAGTAAAAACGTAAACTTATCACCTATTTCGTCTATTATTTTAGAGGTTGGTTTCCCGTGACCGTGTCCTGCGTTCTTTTCTATCCTTATAAAGATATCCTCGGGATTTTTCACCTCGTCCTGAAGTCTTGCTGCAAATTTACGGGCATGAGCTGGAACTACTCTATCATCAGTATCTGCTGTCAGAATAAGAGTATTAGGATACATAACACCTGATTTGATATTATGATAAGGTGAATATGCATATATTGTCTCAAATTCCTTTTTGGAACCTTCAGGGTTTCCGTATTCTGATATCCAGTATCTTCCTATGGTAAATTTATGAAATCTTAGCATATCGGTAAGCGGGACAGCACATATTGCAGCTTTAAAAAGATCAGGCCTCTGATTTATACAGGTACCAACTAGTAGTCCACC
>PKTG01000021.1 GCA_002869225.1 Candidatus Muiribacterium halophilum
TGTTAACTGTGATTCGGAAGATATCTGTGAATCAGCAGGAAGAACAGAGTTAAGAGCAATAATAATAGCTGTCTCAAGATTAACATCTGCAAAGAACTTTGTATTTTCAGTTATATCAAATTCTTCCAGTTTTGAGCTGTCTTTTATAGTCTCGAAATGAATAGAGTAATCCGTTCCGTTATCAAGACCTGTTATTTCCAGATATAAATAACCTTCTGATGTATCAAGACTTGCATCGTAATTTGTATATAAAGAACCATCAATATAAATAGCATAGGAATCGTTAGTCCCGTTATCATACCAGTCAAGAGTCAGCGAATTAGCAGTTCTTTGTGATATAGCAGGAGCAGCACTTGCACCTACCGGAACATCTATTGTCCAATCTTCATATTGAATATTTACATTTGTGGTCTTTCCATCTTCTATAATGATCTTTTCAAAATAATAAAAAGGATAATCTCCGTTTATATCTTCAGGCATAAAGTAAAAAGCGTAATTACCAGCTGGAATATCTGTTATTTCAGTTCCATCTCTGTATTCACTTCCTTCTTTAACATCGAATTCCCAGTAGCGCGAGTTCATGTCTTTACCTATATAAAAGCTATCCACTTCATCAGTTGACTGTGCTTCAATAGCAGCATATTCATCCAGATCTATAAGAAGTATCTCTATTGTAGATATATTTAAATATTCAGGTGGAGCGGTTCTTGCTGAGCTCTGATTAAGCTGTCGAACTGGCCACTCAACATTTATATTAAGTCCGGCTGAACTTAGATTTGGCATGATATCAACTCGATTCGAACCACAACCTTCATAGAATATTATCGATATAAGTGTCAAAAAAATGATTATATATAATCTTCTTCTCATGTTACCTCCATTAATCAACCAAAAATACTTAGAATAATTATAACATAATTATATTTTTGGTTAAAAAATAATTATAAAAATTGTAATTGTTGAAATTTTTAAGTATACTGTTTGGTTTGGAAAAAGGAGGGGGAATGAGTAAAAAATGGTTAGTATTATGTTTGGCTTTAATACTTTTTATAAATACATTCTCAAACAAAGATGCTGCAACAATCAAATCTACTGGATCTGAAGCACTTTCGAGTCGTATTGATAAAAGTATTGATATAAATAAGATTGAAGAAAAAATAAATATTAGTAGAAACAAAAGGATCCCCGAAATAAAGAATGGAGATTATTTTCAAAGTGTATATGATATAAAAGATAAAGTTAAACCTTTTTATCTTAAGAAACTCATATTTAATAAAAGTCGATTTTTTAGTGAAGAATATCTCTTTACTATTAAAGAGAGATATCAGGGAAAAATAACAACAATATCTGACATTGTCTTACTTATCAATCAATTAAATAGAAGATACTTAGAGCTTGGGCAACATTTTGTAAAAGCTATTTTCCCAAAACAGGATCTAAGGGATGGAATAATAAAGATATATTTTGTTGAACCAGTTATTGGTAAGGTGTATTTAAAAGGAAACAATTCAACTCGTAAATCGTTCATACTTGATAGATTAAATGTAAGTGAAGGAGAGTTTTATAATATTTCAGAAATAAAGGATAATCTTATAAAACTTAATTTTACAAGTGATATTCGAGCAAGAATGGCACTTAAACCTGGAAAGAGATTTGCTGAGACAGACCTTAACCTATATATATACGAGCCAAAGAAGTATTCTACACTTCTAATGGTTGATGATTCAGGAAGCGAAGAAACGGGTGATATAAGAACTACACTTATTCAGGAATTTAAAAGTATATCCGGCAAAAGAGATGATTTATCAATAAATATAGTTAATAGTGAAGGTTCGTTAGATGCTCTCCTAAGTTATGATTTTTTTGTTGGAAGTAGATTTGAAAAGATGGGTTTAACTATTAGACGAACTGAGACTGAAATAATTGAGGGTCAGCTTACCGCATTTAATATTGAAAGCAAGCTAGATGGTTACACACTTTTTTATAAAAGACCAATCCTAACAAGTCAAAATCTAATAAAAAATCTAATAATAAATCTTGAAAACTCTGATAGTAGAACATTTTTCTCCGGTACTAAAGTTTTTGATAACAAGACAACAAAAATTAGCATAAAACAGGACTATATAAAATACGATAGCAGAGGTTATATATATTATAATCATGGTTTTATAAGTGGTGTCAAAGCTGCAGGAGGTGAAAATACCTTCAGTACATACAACGCTTTTTATGAAAGAAGTCTTAGACAAAAAGGTCATACTTTAAAATTAAGGGCATCTCTTCAAATAGCTGATGATACATTGATTCCTGCAACTGCTCAGTTTCAATTAGGTGGCAATGCAACTGTAAGAGGTTATGATGATGGGCTTATAGCAGGAGATAACGGTTATAGTATGACTTTTGAATATATTCCAAACAAAAGACTTATTTTTAAAAACAACAAGATTAGAGAGACATTGTTTTTAGATTATGGAAAAATATTTGCATATAAAGATAAAGGTCTTACAGATGAAAATTATACAGATATTGTGAGTACAGGGTATCTTTTCGATGCAATGTTTGGAAAAAACACTATAAGAGTTCAGCTGTCATACCCTCTTAAGGATCATGAGTATTATAGTGAATCGGGTGTACAAACAACATTTTCTTTAACAAGAATATTTTAAGCTAAAGGGAGTAAGGAATGAAAAAAAATCAGAAGATACTATTAAAAAAACTATTTGTGTGGATCGTTATAATCACATTTTGGGGAACAGACATCCTTGCTTCGGGTGGAATGATCGTCGTAAATGATCTCACCAGAACTATTGTTGAAAAAAATGCATTAACAACAGATGTGTATACCGAAAGTGTCGTAGGTGAAAACGCTTACAATGCATTTTCTGTGTTTGATGTTTATGAGGATAATACGGTAAATCTGTATTTGCCTGAAAACACTGAAAACCTTCTAAATCTTGTCTATGATAAAAAATCAAATATAAATGGTATTCTTAACTCTTATAAAGATAACAAGATTGGCGGAAATGTCTTCTTTCTAAATCCTCATGGTATCGTTGTATCTTCAAAAGGTAGAATAAATGTCGGTTCGCTTTCACTTTCTACTCCTACAAGAGAATTTTTAGATCAGCTTATCGATTCACACGGAAATATATCTTCTATGGCAACTCAGGCTGTTCTTGATGGTGATACCCCTATAGATGAGACTGGTGTCATTTCAATTGATGGCCAGGTAAACGCTCAGAACGCTATAAAAGTAGATTCAGGAAACTTTGAGATAAAGGGTGAGATGAGTTCAAATCAAAGCGATGATGTTTTTGACCTTGTAGTAAACACACTTCCTGATGCATTTTCCGGAAACGGTAACATAGATATAGAAGCCAAAAATGATATAGTCGCAAACAAGGATTCAAAGATATCATCTTCATCTGATGTCAATGATTCAGGTGATATATATATGTGGGCGGATAAAGATGCTTATCTTGAAAAGGATTCAACTATATCGGCAGTAGCAAGCGGCGATAGAGATGCAGGAAATGTAGAGTTCAGTGCAAACGATAGAGTGTATATTCGTGGCGGGAACCTCGATGCTTATGCAGAGAAGGGAAAATCCGGATATACTCTTGTAGATCCAAAAGAGATATACATTGAAGATGATTATTATTCTCATGCTGAAAATCATTATTATTTAGCGGATGAACTTATAGATATATCTGATGGTGTAACAATATCCTCAAGAGCGATAACCTTTGGTAAAGAAGACAATAGAGAAAATCATTTAAATGAAAATTCTACTGCTTCATCGGGAATACTTGATTTTAAAGCGGATACAATAGATGTTGGTAAAGATGTATATATTATAACCAAAGCAAATAATGGATTCGCATCAGATGATATTAATATGGAAGCAGAGAAAATAAACATTGGTGAGGGATCTGTCCTTAATGCATCAAACAGTATTGATTTAAAAGCCGGTAATGTAAATCTGACAGCTTATCATAATTTTGATGGTCCAATAACAAATACTGAAGCATATGTGAAGATCGAAGATAACGTACAGATAAAAGGCTATGATGTGAATATCTCATCTAAAGCGGATTGTACAAGATATCTTGATGAGAATTATGAATCCGTAGAAAAAGTTCTTGATATGCTCGATACTATTGTTCCACTTCCTGTTGCTTATTCATATTCTAAAGCTGATTCAAAAATAGAAGTAGGATCTGGAGCTAAGATCGAAGCTGTTCAGGATGTTAATTTAGATTCTGAAGCTATCACAGATTCTAGTATGACAAGTGTTGGATGGATAGCAAATGTTGCCTGGGGTGAGACGAATACATATTCTAATATTCTTTTAGATGGAGCTCAGATAGATGCAGGTAATAGTGTTGATATCAACTCGGTCGCTGATACTAATATTAATATGAAAGCAATAGCGATCGCTTTTGGTGGTACTAGAGATGAAGCTGCATTTGCTTACGGTAATGCTGATGTTATAAATAAGATCAATATAGATAAAGATTCAAATATAAATGCGGCAGAAAATGTATCTGTGTTTTCAAAGACTGATAAAAAGCTTAATGTGTCGGCAGGTGCTTCTGCATATGAAGATGGACAGCTTGCACTTGCGTTTGCCTGGTCAAAATCAAATATAGATAATGATGCAAAACTAGGTGGAGATATTAAGGCAAAAAACCTTAAAGTCGGATCTGAAGTAAATGTTTTAAAAAACCATAATACAGCAACTTCACAGGTGGGAACCTCGGGAATTGTTGATACACTTAAAATCACTAAGGTTTTTGCTGCAATGGGTGGACTTGCCGATGCTGTAAAATCAAAGATCACTGGAAATACACCATCTCCAAGACCGCAAAGTAGTAGTAAAAAATTCGGTCTTAGTGCTGCGTTTGCACTATCAGATCATGTTAATATGTCAGAAGCCGCTCTTTTAGAGAACACCAGTGTCGATGCTTCAAACAACCTTACTGTTAATTCAAAGATCGCAGCAGAGATAGATAGAGATGATAATGATGATATCGATCATGAAAATATAAAGCAGATCGTCTCAGCTGTTGTTGATTCAAATCCAAAACATCAGAAAGCTAATACTGCAAGTGCTGCAATATCTGTCTCAAGTTACAAAAACGATTCAAAGGCTTATATTGGGGACGATTCAGAAATAAATTCTGGCGGTCGTCTTCTTGTAAAGTCTGAAAATCTTAAAGAACATATCTTTGACTGGTATAAAACATGGTCACCAAGCGATATAATGAGTAAACTGAATCCTACTTTGGGAATACAGCATGAATTTACAACATGGGCTAGAAGTTGTGCCGATTCGGCTGAAGGTTCTGGAGGAATAACGCTTTCAGGTTCTGTCAATTTTACGGATTTTGATTATACTTCAAAAGCATATATTGGTGAAAACGTTAAAATAAATCAGGATGTATCAAAAAGAACAGGAGATCAGTCTGTAAGAGTAAACTCTGAAAATGTCTTCGATACTTTACATATGTCTGGAGCTCTTGGTTTAAAAATATCGGGTTCAAATGGGGAAAAAGGAGCACTTGGAGGTTCTTATCTTGATGTTGATACTCTAAGTTCGTCTAAAGCTATTATAAAGACAGGTTCACAGATCTACTCAGATAGGATGCTTGTTGATGCAGATTCAAATGCAAAGCATATCTCAATTGCAGCTTCTGGTGCAAAGACCGGTGAATATGGAGTCGCTGGTTCTTTTTCTGCTCTTGATCAGGAGGATGAGGTCAAAAGTATTGTAGAAAAAGGTGTTGATATTCAGACCGGCAGTGGAGATGTTTATGATTTAGATAATGATGCAGGTACCGGAAAGACCATTTTGGTAGATGCAAACGATGATGTTCAGCTTTTAAACATAACTGGTGGAGTTTTAAAGGGTGGTAATGTAGGAGCTGGTTTTGCAGGTGGATTAAATCAGATAAAAAGAGATACAGGTGCTTTTGTAGGATTAGACGAGAATGATGATATATCTTCAAGAACAAACTTTGATTCTCAGGGAAATATTCTTGTAAGAAGTAGCAATAACGGACAGATAGATAACTATTCTCTTGCAGGAGCAATAGCATGGGCTAATAAAGTTGAGAATCCTGAAGGGACTATGGTTCAGGGAAAATGGGCTATAGGAGCTTCGGGTGATGTTGCGATAAACGAGGTGGAAGATGATTCAGTAGCTTCTATCGTCAATACGGATTCTCAGGCAGATGATGTTATGGTCGATTCTGACGGGACAACGGATATATTCTCAATAACCGGTTCAGCGACTCTTGCCGCTTCAAATGGTACATCCGTAGGGCTTTCGGGTTCTGTAAGTATCAACAGTATTGATAGTGATACCAGTTCAAATATAAAAGACTCTAATGTTACATCAAATGGAAAGATCAGCATGGAAGCTGATAATAACTCTACGATTAAAGCATGGGCTGTTTCAAGTACAACAGGACTTAGCACAAAACCACAGGGTTTTTCTCTTGTGGGTTCACTTGCCAAAAACGAGATAACTAACGATACAAATACTAATGTTGATTCTTCAAAACTTGAGACAACAGCTGGTGCTTTTACAGCAAATTCTCATGACAGTTCCGAGATAACAGCTATTGCTGGAAGTATAGCTGCCGGAAACACCAGCGGAATTGGTGCTTCAATATCTATAAACTCTATAAAAAACAAAACCAATACTTATGCAGAGAATAGTTCTGTAACATCTTCTGATAAAGTTCAGTTTAATGCTATTAATTCATCAATAATAGATAATTATGGTGTATCTATTGGTCTTGAGACAGGATATTTTGCTGGTGCTACCTCAATAAATGTCAATGCGATTGAAAATGAGACCAAAGCATATATTGATGGAAAATTAGATGATGGTATAAAAGCAAATGGCGGAGTCATTGATGTACTTGCAACCGATTCTTCTAAAATAAGTTCATTTGCGGGAAGTCTTGGTGGTGGAAAATATGGAGGTGTTGGCCAGAACGTAGCAACAAACAAGATAGATAATCTGACAACTTCTTATGCAAAAGATACAAGACTTGAAACGAATAATGCTGTTAATGTTAAAGCAACTTCAAATAAAGATGTTCAGACAATAGCGGCTGGAGCTGCTGCAGGAAAATATTTTTCAGCAGCTGGTTCAGTTGTGACAAACAAAGATGTATCCCAAACAAGCTCTAAGATACTTTCAAGTACTATAGTTGCCGGTGATGATACAACTGTAAAAGCGTATGATTCTTCGTCGATTTACAATTATGCTGGAAATTTCTCAGGATCACTTGAGGGAGCTGGACTTGGTGGTACTGTAATATATACATATTCTGGTGTTAACACAGAATCGGTCGTTGATAGCTCAACTTTCACTAAAGATAGTAATATTAATATTAACAGTGAAAAAAATAGAGATATAAGTACTAATTCAATGAATATAACAGGATCAGGATCAGCAGCTATTGCGGCAAATGTAGCTTATACAAAAATAAAGGATAAGACCAAATCGAAACTAAAGGATTCAGATATAACTGTAAAAAATTTATATGTTGATACAAAGGCAAACAACTATATCAGCGATAAGATAGGTGGATTGACAGTTGGTGGCGATGCAGGAATAGGTGCAGCATCTGAGAATATTATTTTTTCTGATGAAAACACTTCATATATTGATAATACTAATGTTGATTCTTCAGCTCTTGTTCAAAACAATGTAGATGCAGTCTCAAGAGTGGATTCAATAAATGTCAGTGGAGCATTTTCGGGAGCGGCTGGAATAGCAGGTTCGGTAGTAAACATAAATTCACATAATGATAATAGTTCCTATATAAAAGATTCTTCGATCTATGCTAATGATATGACTGTGCAGTCTTCTGATGAGTTTGTTATAGGTTATGATCAGCCTCTTATAAATGGTTCAGCCTCAGTAGGAGGGTCAGCCGGAATAGGTGGGACTGTAACTTTAAATAAGATAGAAAACACAAACTATGCTTATGTTGAAGATTCAACATCAGATGTTGAAAATGATATTCTTTTAAATGCGGATTCAAATTATTCTATAGATTCCTTTAATGCAATTGCTGCTGCCGGAGAATATGCAGGAGTCGCAGGAACAGTACTGGTAAATACTGTAAAAGGTGATACACAGGCTTATATGAAGAAAGATGACGGTTCGGTTTTTGTTAATTCTGATAATCTAACTATTCAGGCAAACGGAAAGACAAATGTAAAATCGAGAGTCGCTGCAGCATCTGGTGGGGCTGTTGGAATAGGTGCATCTGTTGATGTTACTTCTATAGATAATACTGTTAAAGCTACTACAGGAAACAATGTATCTATTTTTATTGATGGAGATCTCTCGGTCAACGCTGAAGATGAGAAAGTCCTTGATTCAGTAGTGGTAGGAATGGCTGGTGGACTTGGAGCTCTTGGTGGCGGAATCGGCGTCTACAACATTGGTTCATCACATGACGAGGATCAGCAGGAAGCAATTTCCGGTGTAGACGGTAATGTAAAGGATCAATCCGAAAAGGTATCAGGAATGGAAGGAAAGCTTCAGGAAAATGATATTCTACCTGATTCTGATTTTTATTCTGATATTCAGAATGATTCGGATTCAAACATATCCAATGATGAAGTTTTTGCTGAAAAAGAACCTGAAAGTTCAGTTGTACTTGCTTCAATAGGAGATAATTCTACAGTTCAGGCTAATAGTATAAACATAGTTTCAGATAACATAACCCAGGTTGATTCTACTGCAGGAGGTGCAACCATAGGAGACGGAGTAGGTGCAGGTGTGGGAGTGTTATCAAATAAAAACTATTCCTATGCTTTTATTGGTTCAAAGAGTAATATCGAGGCTGATAAAGATATAAATATAATATCAAAGAACAATCTACGAGATTCAAAGTTTAAAAGTTATGCTGGAGCAGCCGGTCCGACAGCTTCTCTGGGAGCTTCAGTCATCGTTGTAAACAATCAGGATGTATCTAAAGCTTATGTTGATGCTATCTCAAATATTAAAAGAGGCGAAAACATAACTATAAACGCTAGATCTGATATGGATGTCGAGGCAGATGCTTATGGAGCTTCACTTGGAATGGGAGGTGCTGTTGGTGTTGCTTACTCAAAAGTTAAAAAGACAGGTCAGACAAAAGCATTTCTTGGTTCTAAATCAGTAATTGGAGATGATGATAAAAATATAAAAGATGTCTTTATTAAATCAGAGACACATAACAATATATCAAACGATGCATATGCAGGAGCTGCCGGTATTGGATTTGTCTCTGGAGCAGGAGCTTTTACAGATAATGATATAAATGAAGATGTTTATGCGTATACAGATTATAACTCTTCCATTACGACTGCATCAGATCTATGGATAACAACCGATGGAAATTCAGATGTTGATTCAAATGTTTATGGAGTTGCTGCTGGAAATTCACTTGCTGTTGGTTTTTCAAAGGTGAACACAGATGTTTATCTTGATAATCAGGCATATATAGGAAATCTTACTAAAGTAAGAAACGATGATACAAGAGTATATGCAGTACAAAATACTGATGTTGATGGTAAATCACTTGCTTCATCCGGAGCTCTTGTAGGAGTTGATGGTTCTTTAGCATATTCTAACGTTGATGGCAAGGTTCAATCTAAAATATGGGATAATGTAAATCTGGAAAATGGTGATGATCTAAGGCTTAAAGCGGAAAACACCAGTGATCAGAATGTAAAAGCATCAGCCTATGGTGGTGGAATCATAGCTGCCGGTATTACAAAGTCTGATTCAAAAGCTGATGTATCAGGAAAAGTGGAGATTGGACAGGCTTCAAATATAAAGGTTGATAAACTTGATGTTGAGGTGAAAAACCAAAACACTCTGTTTTCAGAATCCGTAGCAGGAAAAGGTGGAGTTGTGGCTGGATCAGTATCTTTTGCAGATACAGAAGACGATTCCTATTCTAAAGCCGAGTTCAAAGAACTTGCTGTCATAAGAGCTAACACAATAGATCTTGATATTGATAATTATTCAAAAGCTAATGCTAAAATAAACACTATAAATGCTGCTGTTGTAGGAGCAAGTGGTGGAAGAATAAAAAATAATATTGATGTTGGTTCATATATCTATTTAGATTCAGCGACTATTAATGCGACTGATCTTAATTTTAATGCTTATAGTAATGTTGACAAAGCATGGCTTTCGGATGATGATGATAACATATTCTCAGGTTCAGGTGGTGTGATTGATGCTTCTGCTATAAAGAGTGACACCACATCGCAGAACAACGCTAAAATAGATATTAATAAATCGAATATAATCTCTTATAACAAGGATAAGGAAAACACAGGTACAATCGATATTAAAGCTTATACAGAAAACAATCTTAAAGACAAGGTCAAGATAATATCCGGTGGTGCTATTCCGATTGCAAAAGCTGAGACTTATATAGATGATAAGTCAGATGCTGATGTAAATCTTACGAATTCCAATATCAATACAACTGGAGATCTTTTTATCTCTTCTCTATCTGATTCTGATACAAAGACAAAGGTAAGGGTAAAGACTTATGGTGTTTCCGCTGTTGCACAGGGAAGTACCAAATCAAGTGTGGATGTAGATGATACCGTTAATATAAAAGGAAGCAGTGTTATAAAAGCCAAAAATGTCTATCTTTCTACAGGTATTGATCATTTTGGCAATGTCGGAGAATATCATGCCGAGGCTAAAGCGGATCTTTTTAATAATTCAGCACTCCCATTTGATACCGATCCTTATGCTAAAGGATCGATAAATCAAAATCACGAGATAAATATTGATAGTTATGCAAAAATTGATAGTGTTGAAGATATTACCCTTGTAAACAACGAAGGTTATATTTTTCTTGATGGTACAGCAAAAGCACAGAATACTTATGATGATGCACTTTCGAGAGAAGATATTGAATCAAAGACCGAAGAGGATTATTCCGCAAAAGTTAAAGTTGATGGAACAATAGCAGCCGGAGTAGATAATATTCAAAGGCTTCATCTGGATAAAAATGGAACACCTGTTGAGATCACAAACGGTATTATGTTTGATATAACAACTGATGTTGTGACAGATGATATAGAAGATGAGATAGACAGATTAAAGGATCTTCAGAACGATTATTCCGAACTAAGCAGTGCTTATGACACTTATCAAAATAGAATAGATGAACTTGAAGCTCAGCTTGATGCATTGAGTACTCCAAGAACTGAGGCAAACACTGTTGGTTTAACTTTATTTGGTGATCCCGGACCAGTTAGCCAAAAAGATACTGTTATGTTTGATCTGCATGATGTTATTGCATCTATGGGAAATATAAAGGTAGAGTCTGATAATCTATATGGAAGCGGTAGTATGTCGGCTAATCCTTATGCTGAAATAAAAATAACAAATGATAGTCAGACTTTCCTAAGGATAAATGATCTGATCATTCCAAATAAAGAAGGTGGAAAAGTATTATTTAATGGTACTGAAGTAGCTTCAAATGCTCAGATAGATGCACGAAATAGTTCAAAAGATGCTAATTTTAATCTGATAGATACAGGTTCCTCAAGTGTTGACCCTCTTATAGAGGTGAAAAATACTTATGATCCTGATTTTCCTGGAAATGATGGGGATGCACCTCCTATCGAGATAAATGGAAATGTTGAGAATCTTAGTGGTACAGTAAGACTTCATAACGACAAAGGTAGTATCTACTCAAATGGAAATATATCTGCAAAGACTATAGATATTAAAGCTGGACAAGATTTTGTGCAGGGTTATGTAGATGGTTTCTTCCATGTTGGTGGAGATCCTGCTACTTCGGATTACTGGAAAGAGATCTCAAGGAATTCAGAAGAAGAAGTCAAACATGACAGAGAAAAGAACTATGGTATGTTCCCGAATGATGATAGCTTATCAAACGGTTCTGTGATTGCCGGAAATAATGTCATAATCTCAGCGAGATATCTAAATCTGAATGGTCTTATTCAAAGTGGAATACCAGATAAGACAATAGATATTGATGCTAACTTTAAGGTAAAAAACCAGTTAGGAAGCGGAGCATCTTCAGGAGGGTCATTTACAGCTTTTGGTAATGCACGATTACCATATTCCGCTAAAAATAAATATATTACACCTGAAGAGGCGAGGGCAAAATATCTAGCGGGTCAGGCAGAATCAAAATATTTTGAGATCAATCTTGATTCCTCAAATAATATAAAAGCATATTATAACGCTGAGACCAATAAAGTAGAACTTGAAAATGTAAGGATTCAGGGTGGATATGTTGAACTTTACGGAGAGATCTTCAACACTGGTGGAGATAACGGAAGAATAAAAGTCCTTGATGGATTCGGAAAGATTGATATCGATAACAATTCAGGTTACAAACTTGTGCTTAATAATATTGATATGGGTGATGAAGTAGAAGGTACTGTTAAGATAACAGATACTGGTAAGACCTCATGGCTGGGTGAAGATAAAGTGACTATCTATAAGAGAATAGGTGACGAGATAAACGTCTATACAAACGACACTGTTGATGATGAAGGAAACGCATCTAAACTTCTTTATACACAGCTTGGAAGAGTCTCTGATTATAATCCTGAAAGTAATAAAAGATATGTTTGGCTTACAGGTCTTGAACATGTAAAAGAAAGAACAAAGAAATGGGAAGACAATTCGTGGCTTGGCTGGGATGGACTCTGTAAAGATAAATATGAGACTTATGATGAGACAAAAGACCTTTCAAATCATGCACTTCTTGAAGGGGAGATGCTTGAGACAAGTAGTAATTCCTATGAATATTATTATGATAGAAGTAATGTAAGTCTTTCAGATTGGAAAAGGACTTATAAAAACACCTGGACAAATTCGACCTGGTATGGAAAAAAGACCTATCATGTTAAAAAGAAATATAAAAAAGGAACAAAGACCTATAATAAACATAGCATTAAAGCGGATTATGATGTAGCTATTGAATTTTCAGGATACGATGAAGGACTTCTGGATATACTTTCAGGTGCAGGAGTAGAGATAAACGGAAGCATTTATAATCCTGATGGTAATTCAGCCATCACTTCAACAAGTTCCGGTATTGTGAATAACTCAGATAAAGCAATAATAAATACAAAAAATCTTGACCTTACATCTGCCCATGGTATTGGTGATGGAAGATCTATAAAGACAATTATTAACGATGGATATATTAAAGCTTATACCTCAAACAGTAATATTAATATAGAAAACACTCAGGGTGATGTGAAAATCGATTATTTTCATGCTAACAACGGTGATGTGAATTTTATTTCAGATGGTGACATTACAGCTCTTGATTCAAATACTGTAATTAGAGGTAACAACTTTTTCATTAAGAGTAATTATGGTGGAATTGGTAGTAGTACTTCAAGAATAGTCTTTGATCCTGGAGCATCAACTGATATAACCAAAGAGTATAAGACTACCGTTCTTGCTCAGGATTCTATCTATATGGAAAGAAAAGCGAATGTAGATCTTGGTATTGATAGGATCCATTCT
>PKTG01000068.1 GCA_002869225.1 Candidatus Muiribacterium halophilum
ATACGAATGGATCAACCAGGATATAGCATATGGATACAGTGATTCAAAGACTCTTGATTATTGGAACATCGAAGATACTTTCTAAGAAACGATACATCGAAAAAGCACGATGTTTCGATAAGCGTAAAGCGTAAAGCGGGAAACAATTAAAAAGTGAATGGTGAATGGTGAGTGGACAAAACATAAACTACAAACCACTAACAACTAACCACAAACAGAATTAAAAAATAAGACTTGAAATATATATATAAGCCTCTGTGAAAGCAGAGGCTTTTTTGTTATACTCTTTAATGTAAAAGAGAAAATAGTATAATGATTTTTGAGGAGTGAATATGAGAAAATTATCTTTGATCTTAGTTCTTTCTATATTTGTTTCACTTTGCACCTATTCAACCACAATACCTGAAATGAAAAGGATGATAGAAGATCAGAAATATCCCGAAGCATTTAAAGCTATTGAGGAAAGATTAAAAATAGATCCTAAAAATCATTTTTTACATGAGTATAATGGGGATATCTATTTTGCTCTTACCGAATACAAAAAAGCCATTGATTCATTTAGAAAGTCACTTCTTAATTCTGTGAAAAAAAAAGATATAGATAGAGTGCTGGAAAAAGTTCAACAATGTAAAGAAGGTCTATATCAGGAATCTTTAAAGAATCTTATCAAGTCAAAAGGATTTCAGACAATAGATATAAGTTTACCTGAAGTAAAAGTAGCTGCTAATGCAGAGACAATAGAATTTGATTCAGAATTTGGGTTTAAAAAATTTGGTAGAAGAGTTTTTGGTCCTGTTTCTTTTGCGGTCAATTCAAAATCTATATATGTACTGGATAATATAAATTTTAAAGTAAAAGAATTTGATCAGAATGGAAAACTAAAAAGGGAATTCGGTAAGGAATCAAGATCTGCAGGTGGAATGTATAGACCGGTAGACATCGGAGATGATGAGAATGGAAACGTATATGTCCTTGATATGCATTCCAAGAATCTAAGGGTAATAAAATATACAGACGGAGAATTTGTAAAAGAGGTCAAAGTCCTTAACGCAAGGCAGCTTAACAGAATAAGAGTTTATAAAGATTCAGTTGTCGTTGAATGTGTAAGAGAAAAGAATAGAGTCTATTTAGAGTATGACCATGATCTTAAACTAAAAAAAGAAAGAAAATCATATTTTGAAGACAATCAAAATGAATATAGGATGGAAAACATATTTTATAATGTATTTGTTATCAATAAACAAAAACTAGAAAAAGAATACAAGATAGAATATTTGAAAAATACCGTTTCAAGAGATCTTCTTTTTGCTGATCAGAATGAATTCTTTGTTGCTGCCAGAAGAATAGTCGCAAAAAAGGAAAGAGGAAGAGATTATCTTTTAGATATTCATCAAATAGATAAAGATGGAAAGATACTAAGTAGTATTACTTTTTCTCCAGATGTCATGGGAAATATGTTCAGGACACGAAAATATTATCTTTCACCTGAAACGGGTATTATGTATGTGTCTTCGATAAATGAGAATGAGTTTAAACTTTTGAAATTTAAGTTGTTTTAAATTATAATCAAAAGATGTTAAGAGTAAGGATAGCTATTGTAATAATCCATAAAGGTAAAGTCCTTCTTGTCAAACACAGGAAAAAAGGCAGGGAATACTGGCTTTTTCCAGGTGGTGGAATAGAGATGTGTGAGACTGTTGAGCACTGTGCTATACGTGAAGTGATGGAAGAGACCGGACTTAATATATCTCTTGGAGAATTACTTTTTACTAGTGAATCTATATATCCTGATGGCTCGAAACATGTTATCAACATGTTCTTTTTAGGATTTTTAAAGGACATGGATATAAAAATAACAGTACAGGATAGAAGTATTAAGGATGCTGCTTTCTTTGATAAAGATCAGATCCGGGATATGACTATCTATCCTAATGTAAAAAAAGAACTTTTCAATGCCTGGAACCTGGACTTTGATCATAAGGTAAGGCATCTTGGAAACAGGTGGGAATAAAATGCTTGTTAAGAAAAAATATGATGTCCTAATAAAAGAATACGAACAGGAGCTTGAGAATAACTCAGCTGATTATCAACTCTTGTACAACCTTGGAAAACTTTATGAGATAAAAGGTATGTACGAAGATGAGATAAATGTACTTGGAAGAGCTATCGATCTAAAACCGGATGAACCTCTCTTTCATGTTGCATTAGCTGATGCTTATGTGAAAAATGGACTAAACTCTCCTGCTATAACTACTTATAATAAAGCGCTTTCCTTGGATGAGCGAAATATACAGGCTTGTCTTAAATTAGGTGTACTTTATAGAGATCTTAAAAAACTTGACGATGCGATCATCGCTTTTAATAATGCTATAAAGATCAATCCGGATTGTTCTTATGCTTTTCTAAATCTTGCACAGATTTTTATGGATAAAAAGCTCTATGATGTTGCTATAATGAATCTTAAAAACTCTTTGCAGATAAATCCAAACTATTCATATGCACATTTTCTTCTTGGTAAAGTATACGAAGAAATGGGAAATTATGGGAAAGCGCTTCTTGAATTTAATAAGGTCAAACTTATAAATCCTGATGATATATACGCTCTTTCAATGTTAGGATATATACATCTAAAACTTGGTAACAGTAAAAAAGCCTTAAAGTTTTGTAGAAATGCAATAATGAAAGATCCAAACAACGTATATGCACATCTTAATTATGGAATCATTCTTCTGAATCTGGGAGATTATAACGATGCTATAGTAGAACTTAAAAAAGTCTTGAACATAAATCCGGAACTGGTTGATGCAAATTACTATCTTGCAATAGCATACAATGAGATGAATATGTTTGATTCGGCTATAAATGCGCTTGAGAAAAGTGAAAGAAAAGATCATCGTACCTTTATGATGCTTGGTCAGATATATAAAAAGAAAAATGAACTTTCTGCAGCAGATAAATATTTCCAAAAAGCGGTAGCTATGAATCCTCTTGATGGCGAGGTTTACTTCGAACTGGGATATATATCTAAATCAATGGGAAAAGTGAACAGAGCGATGGAACTATTAGAAAAAGCTATTGAACTTTCTCCTGAAAATCATAAAGCATATAACCTTCTTGGTGATATAAAATCAGAAAAAGGCGATTATGATGATGCTGTTAAATTCTGGAAGAAATCCGATGAACTTAGACCCTATGAAAAGAAGACGGATTATATAAATGATGATAGAAAAGATCTTGATGGCGATATTCAAAGATTAAGACAGGCACTTATTATTGAACCAAATTCGACAAGACTTCATTATGAACTTGCCTGTATATTAAAAAATCGTGGATATATTGATGAAGCTGTAATGGAATTTAAAAAAGTGCTTGAACTTAATCCTAATGATAGACATGCTCAGTATTATCTTGATGTTCTTCTTAAAAACTCAGGATTTTATGATGAGGAGATCGAAAAATGGGAAAAAGCTTCTACAAAGAAACCTGATGATATAAACGTGTTGTATAATCTCGGGAAAGCTTATAGTAAGAGCGGGAATATTGAAAGAGCTATTCTTGAATGGGAAAAGGTCATAGCGACCGATTCAAAGATGTATGATGCATACGTCGGACTTGCTTTTGCGTATAAAGCAAAAGGTGATAGCAGAAAAGCCATAGATAATTTTGAGAAAGCATTGATAATTCAACCTGATAACAGAGATGCTTCACTAAACCTTGCAAAACTATATAAGAATATTGGTCATCTTGATGAAGCAGCCGGACTTCTTAAAAGAATGGTTAAACAGGAAAACAACTATGATTTTAATTTCCAGCTTGGTCTTGTTTATAAGATGATGGGAAAATTTGATATTTCACTTGTTTATTTTGAACAGGCTTTCAAGTATGAAAAGACAAGCGTTGATCTTTTATATAACATGTCATATATATTCCTTAAACTAAAAGAATATGAAAAATCATTGTTGTTTGCTGAAAAAGTAATTGAACTTGATAAGGATTTTGGTCCTGCCTATTATCTTATTGGTAACATTCAAAAGATAAGAGAAAAAGATGATAAGGCTGTTTACTATCTTTCCAAAGCGGTTGAGAAAAGCCCGGAAGATCAATTCTCGTATTATCTATTAGGGATTACTTACAAAAATATGGGAAATGGACCTGATGCGATAAAAGCTTTTAATAAAGCAATTGGACTCAATCCTGATGATGTTTACGCACATACAAATCTTGGGATGCTCTATTATGATAATGGTAATCTTGACCTTGCAATTAAAGAGTTTCAGAAAGCTATGATAATAAATCCTGAAGATGAACTCGTGCTTTACAATCTCGGATTGGCTTTTTACGATAGAAAAATGATAGAGAATGCTATAGCTATCTGGAAAAAAAAAGTCAATATAAATCCTAATGATCCTTATGTGCATTATAATCTTGGCTATGCTTATGAAGAAGTTTGAATGCTTAAGAATGCGATCGATGAGTGGGAAAAAGTTCTTGCTCTTGTTGATGAAAGCACACGACTTGCAAAGTTTGCAAAAGAAGCTATCAAAAATGCACATCATACACTTTAAAAACAGGTGATATTTCAATGAATAATGTCTTAGTAGGTATGAGTGGTGGGGTTGATAGTTCGGTTGCGGCTATGTTTCTACAAAAACAGGGATTTAAAGTTCACGGCGTAACCTTTTTGCTCTGGAACTATGACAATTCGGTGTGTTCAGAAACTGCTGTTAGAGATGCACAAAGTGTTTGTAAAAAACTCTCTATAGATCATATTTCGAAAGATTATAGTGATGAATTCAAAGACGAGATCGTAAATAACTTTATAACTGAATATCTTAACGCAAGAACCCCAAATCCATGTGTTCTATGTAATAGAAAGATCAAGTTTGCTAAACTCTTTGAGATAGCAGATGATATGGGGATCGAATTTGTATCCACCGGTCATTATGTCAATATTGAAAATATAGAAGGTAAATGGGTCATTCATGAAGGTTCAGACCCTAATAAAGATCAGAGTTATTTTCTGTATGTGCTTAAAGAGGAGTGGCTTCCAAGAATACTTTTTCCACTAGGAAAACTAACTAAACCTCACGTTAGAAAAGAGGCTGCTGCGAATGGTCTTGATAGAGTAAAAGAGAAGAAAGACTCTCTGGATATCTGTTTTTTATCAGGAAGTTATAAGGATTTTATCAAGGATATAGTTGGTGAAAAATCAGGCGATGTTGTAATACTTCCTGAAAACGAGGTTATCGGGAAACATTCGGGTATCTATAATTATACTATTGGGCAGAGTCGAGGGCTTAATATTGCTTATGGTGAGAAATTATTCGTAAGTGCAATAGATTCTAAAACTAATACCGTATATGTTCAAACTGATGGAAGACTTCTTTCAGATTCCTTTAAGGTAAAGGATATGAATCTTTTTTCTATTCTCGAAAACAGAGGAGATGAGTTTTTTGTCAAGATAAGACATTATTCACCTAAGCATCCATGTAGGGTAGAGCTTGATAAGGAAAAAAGAGAAGCTAAAGTTTTTTTACATGAACCTGTACGTGCTATAACACCTGGGCAATCTGCAGTGTTTTATGATGAGCGAGGGATAGTGTGTATGGGGGGAATAATAAATCTTTAGTCTTGACTAAAGATTTATTATTCTAAGTAGAACATAATTTTATACTTCGCGGGTCCTGTCGGCTGCAATTCAAAGCTCAAAATATCCCTAGTGAAACAGAACCAGAATTTTGATTTCCAATTTACGCCACCACCCGCTTAGAAATTATTTTCTCGAATAATTTTATTTCCATCTAATCTCACTGTTCTTTATTTATATCTTTATAATTTGATGAGACAATGAATAAATTATGAAGAGTTTTAAAGTTAGATTATTGAAAAATGATGAAGGACTAGCACCGCTAATTCGAAGAGGTTTGAAATAATATTTTTTTGAAAGACAAATAATTTAAATTTGGATTATTGAATTATAAAGATACTATTTCAATTTGAAATCTTTAAGTATTGAAGTAAGTTCGAAAATCGCCTTCTTCATATCCTCTGTATGCTTCTTGACTTCATGTTCCTCTTTACCTGGAATCTTATCAGCACTATCTTTTATTGTTGCCAAAGTCTTTTCCATCTTTAGAAGTTCTGAGTTAAGTCTCTTTACCATATCGTTGATCAGATTTGCTAGATGTTTGAACTCATCGTTTTTTCTAAGGTTGAAATTTACTGTAAGGTCTTTATCACTTACCATCTTAATAGCTTTTTCAAATCTATATATAGGACCAGCAAGTGTATGGGTTATAAATATACCTAAAAACAAAATAAACAGTATGGATATTGCCTGTGCTACAAATATTGAAGGTAATATAATGTTATCAGATGAGATTGATATGATATTGGATAAGTCTATTGCACCTGAAAGGAAAGCGTAGATCAAGGCTGCTGTTAGGTTTGATGAAAAAATGATTATAAGTGCAAATATCATTATCATCTTAAACTGAAATGGTTTATTTATAAGAAAGTTCTTTCGTACGAACATATAAAGTCCTCCGATTTTATTATTGTGGACAATTATAATAGAATATTTATAGTTTAGCAAACAAGTATATAAAATAAGCATTTTGCATAGATTTACTCCTGGTTACTGGTAAAAGTTTCTGGGATTCGAAAAATCACTCTATTAGAGACTTCTATATTTGAAAAAACAAGCATCCTTAAGGTATATTGTTAGATGATGTCGATAATTTTATTAAGAGGATTCCCATTTGCTTTAAAAATAAAAAATCAGCAAATAAAAGGGAAGAAAGGAAGGGAAAATGAAATTTCTTGTTATTGGTAGAGGTGGCAGAGAGCATGCTATCGTCTGGAAACTCAGTAAGTCTCCTCTTGTGAAGAAGATTTACTGTGCGACAGGAAATGCTGGAATGGAAGACGTCGCAGAAAGAATCAATATAAAAGCAGAAGATATCGATGAGCTATTAAAATTTGCTTTAAAGAATAAAGTTGACTATACAATTGTGGGGCCTGAGATATCTTTGACTGAAGGCATAGTAGATACTTTTGAAGAAAAAGGGCTTAAAATATTTGGACCATGTGCTAATACAGCAAAGCTTGAAGGCTCAAAAGCATATGCAAAAAGTATTATGGAAAAATATGATATTCCAACAGCTAGATTTGGAACTTTTGAAAATCAGGAAGAAGCATTTGAGTATATTGAAGAAGTTGGAGCTCCTCTTGCTATAAAGACAGATGGACTTTCAGCTGGTAAAGGATTCATAATAGCAAAAGATGAAATAACCGCAAAACTTGCTGTTAATGTGATGATGCAGGATAAAGTCTTTGGAGATGCTGGGAAACACGTGTTGATCGAAGAACTATTATCAGGTGATGAGATAACTATAACTTTCTTTACAGATGGTAAAAAATCGTTTGGGCTTTCATCAGCTCAGGATTATAAGCGAGCTTATGATATGAACAGAGGTCCAAACACTCATGGTATGGGCGCTATATCTCCTGCACCTGTCTGGAATGATAAAGTAGAAAAAGATGTTATGAAAAAAGTTGTCACTCCTTTCCTTAAAGCTCTTGAAAAAGAAGATTTGAGTATGAAAGGTGTTGTTTATATGAACCTTATTCTTACTGAAGAAGGTCAGAAAGTAGTTGAACTAAATGTTAGATTTGGTGATCCTGAGACTCAGGCGATACTGCCAAGACTTAAAACAGATCTAGCTGAGATAATAAGTAAAATATGTGATGGAAAATCTTCATCACTTAAAGTAGAGTGGCATGATGAAAAAGCTATTTGTGCACAGATAGTATCAGGAGGATATCCTCTTAAATATATCACCGGTAGATTAATAACCGGTATTGAAAAGATCAAAGAAGCTGATGATCTTGTTCTATTCCATTCAGGAACTGCTTTACAGAACGAGAGATTTTATACAAATGGCGGTAGAGTATTATGCCTTAGTGTAAGAAAAGATTCAGTTGATCAGGCCAGGAAAGCTCTTTACGATAACATCTCAAAGATCTTTTTTAGAGAGATGCATTATAGAGATGATATTGGGCTAGATATAGAACCTGTTAAAGGAGGTGAAAATTAATGGGTAAGGCAAGGGTTAAGATTAAATTCTGTGAATCCCTTGACCGTTTCGTACAGATCAGGGAATTTACAGAAGATGAAATAAACAAGATTTTTAAAAATATTAATATTACAGATAAGAAATCATATAAGAGGCTTATTATTAGTACAGCTATTGTCAATTATTTAGAAGAGATAGCACCTCTTGTATTTGGAAACAACAATTACTCACTATTTGGTGAGATTACCGAACAGGAACTCTATAACCTATGTATACAGGTAAATCCTTCTCTTGATATTAAAAATGTAACTATAACTATGGAAAGAGAAGAAGATGAGAGTATTAAAGCACTTGATTCTGAATCGACAGGTGATAAAGAGGAAGAAGAAGATATAACCCATAGACTGATAAATATGGAAAAACACCTCAGAAAAAGAATAGTAGGTCAGGAAGAAGCGATCTCAGTTGTATCTCTTGCAATCAGAAAGGCGCATGTTGGACTTAAGAATCCACAAAAACCTATCGGTTCTTTTATGTTTGCCGGACCAACTGGTGTTGGTAAGACAGAACTTGCTAAAGCTCTTGCAGAATTTCTATTTGGGGATGAAAGAGAGATAATAAGGATAGATTGTTCTGAATATTCTATGTCACATGAATATGCAAAACTAATCGGTGCACCTCCTGGATATATTGGTCATAAAGAAGGTGGTTTCCTTACTGAAGCTGTTAAGGCAAAACCTAGATCCGTTGTTCTTTTTGATGAACTTGAAAAAGCTCATAGAAAGATGCATAACGTACTTTTGCAGATTCTTGATGATGGTATTTTAACTGATAACCATGGTGAAAAAGTCATATTCAAGGATTGTGTGATAATAATGACAACAAATGTTGGTGTTGAAGAATTTCAGAAAATCGAAAAGCTTATCGGATTTGGTTCAGAAGCTGTGCAAAAGGATCTGAATGTTAGAAAGAGAGAGACTTCAAAAGCTCTTGAAAAATCTTTCCCACCAGAATTTCTTAACAGAATAGATGAGATGGTGACTTTCAGACCGTTAACTAAAGTCGATAATATGGATATTTTTGACATAATGATAGCAGAGGTGCTAGATAGGCTTGATAAACTTGGAATGGACCTTGTTATAACTCAGGAAGTCAAAGAATATATAGTTGACAATGGCTCAAATGAAAAGTATGGCGCAAGACCGCTTAAAAGAGCTATTAAGAATTATATTGAAAATCCGCTTTCGGGTTGTATCCTAAATAAAGATTTTGTTAAAGGCGATAAGATAAATACAAGTGTTGTCTATGACGAAAATCGAATTGATTTCAAAAAAGGAAAACCTGAAAAAACAACTAAAAAGAAAACTTCCAAAAAGACCACAACAAAGTCTACAGCAAAAAAGACAACTAAGAAAAAGACTACAAAGAAAAAAACTAAGAAAGATAAAAAAGATGATAAGTAAGACTGTAATAGAGGTAAAAGAATTTGAAAGGATCCTTAAAAGGATAGCTCTTCAAATTATTGAAAAAAACATTAATAGAATAGAAAGTCTTGCTTTTATTGGAATTAGAAAAAGAGGTGTTCCTCTAGCGAAAAGATTGGCAAGTTATATTAAAAATACAGAAGGTTATGATATCCCGGTCGGGGAACTTGATATATCTCTTTACCGGGATGATCAGACCGCTATCTCCAATGAACCAATCCTTTCAGGAACAGAAATAGATTTTTCTTTTTCAGGAAAAAATCTTATAATAATCGATGATATTCTGCAGTCTGGAAAGACCGCTAGAGCGGCAATGGAAGCTATACTTGATCATGGTAGACCTGAAAGTATAGAACTTGGTGTAATAGTAGATACAAGAACAAGAACACTTCCGATGTCTGCGGATTATTATGGAAAAAGACTTCCTATATCTAAAAAGGAATTTGTTAGACTTAACTTAAAGGAATTTGATCAGAAGGATTCGATTGAAATAATTAAAAGAGGGGAATAGAAAATATGTCAGATTATCTTCATCTTATACACGAACTGGGCGATGAATCATGGCTTACAAGAAAAAAAGCCTCCCAGGAATTAAAAGAAAAAGCTCCGGACAATCCTGAAATAATTGAGGAACTTGAAAAAGTACTGGAGTCGGATAATGATGATGTGGTTTTCTGGGCAATACAGACACTTGGTGGAATACCAGGCGAACTTTGTCTTTCAACTCTTAAAAGAATATCTGAAAAAAATAAGACAATAAAGTCTCATGTGGCACTTGCCTTACAGGATAATCCTGATCCTGAGACTATCGATCTTCTACTTGAATATATGGGAGATGATTCCTGGAGTGTATGTAATAATGCAACTTCAAGTATAATCAAAAGAGGTGAAGATGCTCTTGAGACAATAATAGATTCTCTGAAAAAAGCTAATTATAACAAGGCTTACTGGCTTACCAAGGCCTTATCAAGAATGGGGGATAAAGGTGTCTCGGTTCTTGAACATTTTTTGAAGTTTAATAATAAAGATGTAAACATACTTGTTACAGAGGCTTTATGTGAAAGTAATTCTCAAAGTGCAATTCAAGTATTATTAAAATGTCTTACAGATGAATCACACAACGTTAGACAAAATGCTGTCGATGCACTTATCAAATTTGGTCCGGATGTAATCGAGCCGATGCTGTTATATTTGGATTCAAGTAAATTCAACATAAAGATAAGCGTGGAAAATATTATAGAGCATCTTGATAGTAGAAAGATAACAGTGTTAAGAAATCTATTAACCTCGGAAAACAGAAACCTTAGGATGCTTGCTGCTGAGTTTTTAGGTAGGACAGGTTCTCCAGTTGGTATAGAACCACTTGTGGGAATGCTAAAGGACAAACTCTGGCTTGTAAGAAAAAGTGCAGCGAAAGGTCTTGTGCTTATTGGTGAAAAAGCTATACCTGCACTAGTTGCAAGTCTTGAGACTGATGATGAAAACACAAAATATTGGATATCTAATGTTTTAGGTAGACTTGGTGAACCGGCACTTAATGAACTCGTTAGAATGTTAAATGAAGGAAGCAAAGACCTTAGGATGTATGCTGTAATGGCTCTTGGAGAATATAGAAACGAAAGTGCTATTATTCCTCTTATCAATGCTTTATCTGATAAAGCATGGCCGGTTAGAAATTCAGCTGCAAACGCTTTAAAGAATTTTGGTTCCCTAGCTCTTTTACCTGTATTAAAATCTCTATTATCTAACAATGATGATGTTAGATTCTGGTCAAGAAAAGTATTTGAGGAAATAGCTCCTAGAGATATAGATCTTCTTATAAGACTACTTACAAATTCCAATGACGGTGAGATGAGATATCTTGTAGCTTATGGTCTAGGAATAATTGGTGATAAAAAAGCTGTGCCTGCACTTGTTAATTCCCTGCTTAATGATAATAATGATTGGGTTAGGAAATATGCAGCATCTGCTTTAGGTAAACTGGAAGATGAAAGATCTATAGAGCCACTTATCAGTATTTTATCAGAGGATAATGAAGAGCTTGAGTATTGGACGGCTAAAGTCCTGGGTCAGATGGGAGAGATAGCAATAGAAAAGCTTCAGGCATGTCTTGATTCTCCTCAGGAAAAGGTGAGATTCTTTTCTATACTAGCTTTAGGAGCAATAGGTGATAAAAAATCTATTGATATTTTAATTAAGATATTGGGTGAAGAAGGCGAAAGTGCGCAGAAAGCTATAAAAGCACTGGCTGAGACCAAGGAAGCTATTCCTGCTCTTGTAGAAGCTTTAGGAAGTTCAAATCTAAATGTTAGAAGTAATGCTTCGAAAGCACTTATAAGAATTGGAAATGCTGCAGTGGACCCACTGATGGAAGTAGTGAATTCAGAAAATAAAGAAGTGCATTATTGGGCGGCTAAGTCTTTAAGGGAGATTCAGACAGAATCAGAAAAAGCAGA
>PKTG01000144.1 GCA_002869225.1 Candidatus Muiribacterium halophilum
TAATCCTGGATCAAACACAACAAGTCATTAAGTTTTAAATTTTAATAAAAAAGAAAAGCAGCCTACGGGCTGCTTTTTTTGTTTAAAGCAAAAAGGATACTTGGGTAGTATGGTAATAAGGTAATGTGGACTAAGGCAGAGAAATATAAAATTCGTGGTGTTTGGAATTTGGTGTTTGGGGTTTGGGTTGGTTTTGATCTTCCCAAAATCCAAAATCCAGTTTTATCCCAATTCCCAACTCCGCACTCTCAACTGAAAAATGTTTCCTGCTTTTTAAAGTCCAAAGTACGATAATACCAAATTACCAGGATACCTAATAAATAATTCTGAAAGTGCATCTACGGTGATATTATTTTTAAAAGATCTATCTTATCTTTTAGAAGTTCTTTGTTGTCAGGTTCGAGTTTTATTAGTTTATCGACTATCTCAAGAGCGTCGGTTATATTCTGTTGTTCTTTATGGTAATCCAATAAACTGTGCATTATATTATTATTCTCAGGATACTTTTCATTTAATGATTTAAGTAGATCTTTTTTCTCATTATTTTCAAGCTCAAGAGATATATCAAGCAGTTTATTTATTGTGTCCTCTTTATATTCCTCATTCAAATCAAAGGTCAGTATTTCTTCGTATAATCTTATGCTTTCCTGAGGTTCTATTTTTGAATAATGATCAGCTGCTTTTTCAAGAATATCCAGATCTATAATGTTATTTATTCGAGCAAAAAGTAGAGCTTTTTCAATATCTAGTTTTTTATACAGCACAAGTAGTATAGTGTTTATTTCTTTTGAGTTAAAATAATTTAATTTTTCTGCTATCTGAATAGCAAGTGTATTATTTCCTGATATTACAATATTATTTAGTAATTCTGTATATTCTTTTATATTATCAGCAGAATATCTTGATAATTCGAGAAAATAATATGCGGCTTGTTCATAAGCCTTTTTTTTCATATAGATATTAAAAAGATTATAAGTCTTGGTATCTTTGTCACTTACTTTCATGAAATATTTCTCAGCAGTATCAAGATCCCCTTTTTCAAGAGCTAGTGTTGCGTTTTCAAGTGTATTGAGGTTGACCATTGAATCAGTAGATACTACTATTTTAGAATGTGGTTTGGTTTTTATTGCTATTTCAGTATCCTTAGGATTTGTCTTTAGAACATGGAAATTAATAAAGACTATTAGAAGAAGAATAAGAGATATTGAGAGTAATGTAGCAAAACTATAACCGGAATTTTTCTCCATCCTTGAGAGTCTTTCATATAGTTCTTTAATATCAATATCTTTTGATTTATCATCATTGGATGTTGTTTTTGTTGTTGATATTTCTATTCCTTCTAAATCGCTATCAAAATACGTTATATTTTTTAATTCTTCCATCTCTTTATGAATAGATGTAAATTCAAGAAGATTTTTATAAGCGTTTTTTTTGATATGTTCATCTTCTGAGGATATCAAGGTGGAATATTCATTTACGGTATTATTAAATACTATTCTATAGTAGGTCTTTAAAGCCAGCATTCTTATTTCTGCATTTGAATGTGATATAAGAGGTTCAACTATCTTCAGAAGTTCAGGATTTAAAAGATTTCCAAGAGCTTTTAAAGTGTTTATTCGTACGTTTATATCTCTGTGTGTGATTAATCTTTCTAAGTTATCCTCGATCTTGGAAAAAGGAAGACCATCAATTAGGTTGATTATAGTCTTTGATAGTTTTTCATCGTATTGATCAAAATTTTTTACAAGAGCATTGATCGCATTATAATCCTCGAGGACTTTAATATAATCAAGGAAGTTTTTTTTAGACTCTAAAGAGACAGTTGAGTCCTTTAGGAAATCAACGGTATTGGTCTGATTGACCAGTATCTTTTTCCCTCTCTTATATAACAACTTCTCTTCAATGAGTCTATCAATCATTTTTTATTTTTTTTCTTTTCCTCTTTTATTATCTCTTTTCTTAATTTACCGAGAATTTCGATGTTTGCTTTAAGCTCTTTTTCGTTTATTATGTTAAGATTTCCCATCTTAGTGAATACATTATCTAATGTTTTTGCAAGATCCATATCAATAAATTATTTATAATCCATTTTCTCCTCCTAGGAATTTTATGCTATAGCAGCCTATTAATATATCAAAAACTTGAATTATTTTCAATTTTATGTAAAAATTACTCTAACATGTGAGGGCCGAAGAATGATACTAAAACATATTGATACCATTGAAGAAAACGAAATTATCGCAAAAAACATTCAAAAAGATGCTTCTATTCTTTTTAATGCAGGAAAAGAATTCAATTCCGATGTAAGGGAAAAATTAAAAGAGCTTGGTTTTCAATATCTCTATGTTGAAGGTGAACCAACAACTGAGGAAAAGTTTTTTTCAATATTCTATGAGATTGAGAATGAGGTAGAGACCGAAGAGCATATAGATGAGAAGATCGATTTTCTGATCGAGAATAAGGTCGATAATTCTAAAATACTTTCTATTTTTCAAAAACTTCATGATATTGAGGCAAAGAAAAAAATAATAGATTATTCCTTTAAGGACTTTTCAGATGAAGTGATGAATTTTTCTTTAAGGACTCTGAAGACTTCGGATGATATTGGACTTCTTTCGGCTTTATTCGAACATCTTCAGGAGAAGATTGACAAGGATAATCTCGCTAATATGATATCGTTACTTGATGAAGGTTCTCATTTTGTTAAAAGTAGGATGAAGACTCTTTTTAAAAAAAGATTTTCTTTAAGAGAACTATACGATCTTGATTGCCGTTTAAAGGAAAAAGGTCAATGTTATGATTTCTTCCAAAAAGATCTGAACTTCTCGATAATGCCTCCAAGACATTTTTGGGATACTAAAGTGATGATCTTTTCTTATAGACCGGATGAGCATAGAATTTTAAAAGCGTATCTTGAAAACCTTGAGATGCAGGTCTATTTGGAGAAATATGCAGATTTTGAGAAAAAGATCTTGCAGAAAAATCCTCATATAATACTTCTGGATTTTGATGGTTCTAAAGAGACTAAAGATTTTTTCGAGAGAATAAATCATTCTTATAAAGATAGGATCATCATGATAACCACTTCTTCTATTGATAAAGAAGCCTTCTTATCTACTATTAGAAAAGGTGCGAGTTATTTTATAAAAAAACCTTATTCACTCCCTAAGATTCAAAATTATCTTACATTTCTTATAAAAAACGGAAAGATACTGGAATCCTTTTCATCACCAAACGATAGATTGAAAGTCGAAATAAGACATTTTGGTAAAAACACCAGAAAGTTTGATTTTACAGGAGAGATAACATCTTATACAGCTGGCCAAATACAAAATAATGTTTATAAGTATCTTAGTCTGAACAATTATTTTTTCTATGATATGGCAAATGTTGTAAGAATAGATTCAGCTGGAGTTAATTTTCTTTTAAAATCCTATTATATAACAACTGATAGTGATAATGACCTATTTATCTGTAATGTATCAGATGAGATAAGACAGGGATTACAGGGATTCTCACAAAAACTGGTATTTATTGATAAATGGGAGGAGCTGGTCTGGAAATGATATCACTTAAATTCTGGTATCTTTTATACAGGATAGCACCTTATTTAAAACTGGATCGTCAGAAGATAGCTGACAGGATAATCTCAATAAACAACAAACTCTTAAAAGGTTCAAAACATGGTTTTGAGTATGATGAGATACTGGTATTGCTTCCACACTGTATTCAGGATAAGGATTGTAAATTTAGAATAACACATCATCAGGATAACTGTATTATGTGTGGGAAATGTCATTTTGGAGAGATCCTTAAATACTGTAAAGAAAAAGGTATAAACCTCAGAATAGCCACAGGGGGGACTCTGGCAAGAAAGATAATAAAGGAGCTCAGGCCTAAAGGAATAGTAGCGGTTGCGTGCCATAGAGACCTTATAGAAGGTATATCTGATGTCAAAAAGATCCCGGTTCTTGCTCTAACAAATATAATAGGAAAATGTGGACCTTGTATAAGTACAGGAGTGGATACAAAAAAACTATTTGATCTAATAGAAAAACTTCATAAGAAACATATCTGATAATAGTCGAGTTCTTTTGACAAATCTTACTTTGTTCATTATTATTATTTAATCAGAGAACACAACTCTTATAAAAGCGGATGAAAGAATATTATGGAAAAGAAAAAAGGTAGCATTTTTACTGTATTACTCATGATACTCACCTTTGTAATACTGGTGAGAGGACTTTTTGTTGGAACTATATATGTGATAGAGGATTTTCTTAAAGAAGGAGAGATAAGTACTCCTGATTTTATAGGAATGCCTATTGTTGATGCTTTGAAAGTTGTTCCAAGGTATAGACTGAGACTTAATGTCGAAGGCGAAAAGTATGATGATCATATGGGTAAAAATATAATAATAAGTCAGGAACCACCACCAGGTTCTTCTGTAAAAAAAGGAAGGACTATTGGAATAATAATCAGTAAAGGTAAAAAAGATATTGTATCTCCTGATATTACAGGCTTAACTCAGAGAAAAGCTGAAGGTATGATACTTGGAAATAATTTCTCACTAGGGAAAAAAAGCTATGCATATTCCGAAAAGGTAAAAAAAGGTAATGTTATAGCGCAAACCCCTGGTGCGGGACTTGAACTTCGTGAAGGTCAGTTCATCCAGATGCTTATATCAAAAGGTAAGAGAGAAGAATATATAATAGTGCCTGATTTTTCTGGTGAGAACTACGTTAGTGTAAAAAATAAGATAATCTCACTTGGACTTAATTTTAAGGATATTGAATATGATTATGATGAGTCTAAAAATCCTGGCGAGGTCATATCTCATACACCTATCCCTGGTAAAAAAGTATTAAAAGGTACACCGGTAATACTAAAGGTCAACAAGACTACAGATAAACTTAGGGATAATCAGAGTGACAGAAAAGAAGTTAACTTTGAATATAGTATACCTGATGGGATACTTGAAAAAGAACTAAGGGTAGTGCTTATTGATGATATGGGAATCAAGGAAGTACACAGAAACTCTTATCAACCAGGAACTAAGGTATCTTTTAAGATGTATGTAGTTGGAAAAGGAAAAGCCCTAATTTATATAGATAATCTAAAGATTGACGAGAGAGAATATTGAAGCTTATTGGTCTTGTTCTTAAAAAGAAATATCAGATACTCGAAAAAGTTCATGAAAATGAACGTTTCTTTTCTTTTAAAGGTATAAATGTAGAAAATGAATCAGATGTATTTATAAAAGTAGCTAAACCTTCAATCCTAAAGGATAGAAAAAAGATCGAGTTCTTTACAGAAGAAGTAAAATCACTTGCGAAGATAAAACATAAAGGTGTTGTAAAAGTCTATGATATGGATTTTAAGAACGGAATACTTTATGTAGTCTCTGAATGGGTAGAAGGAAGGCCATTATCAGAGTATATAAGATCAAAACATAGATTTCCTTTCTGGAAGATAATACAGCTTATTTCCCAACTTGCATATATACTTGATCATGCGTTTAAACTTGGTGTGAAATACAGGACTATTAAGCATTCAAATATACTTATAACCGATTCTATGGAAATAAAGATACTTTCTTTTAATGTGCCAAGATCGCTTCTTTCACCTGTGCCTATAAAAATAACTGAGAACAAAGGCGTTGATCCCGATATATATTTTTTGGGTGTCGTTTTTTTCGAACTTATAACATTGAAGTTTCCTTTTAAAAAGGAGATGTTTATAACAGACATTTCAGCTTTACCAAAAGAAATAACAGAGAAGAAGTTTCAGATAGATCTACTCGACCTTGATAAACCGGAACTTAAAGAATCAGTAGATAAAATAATCTATCATTCAACAACAAGAAATATACTTGATAGATATAAGTCTATAGAGGATATGCTAGAAGACCTTAAAGAGTATTCACAGAAAAAAGAAGATTCTCAGGAAGATAAGAAAAAGACTGGAAATACTATTTTAAATGAGCTAAATACTCTTGATAAATCTTTTTCAAAAAGATTTATCAATGATGATTCTAAGATGTCTAACGAACCAAGACCTAAAAAGCAGGGAGATGTACTTAAGGGTATAGATGACATACCTGAAAATGATTACAAAAAGATGGCTGTCTATGGCTTTCTAATATTATCATTAATAAGTGCTCTGGTCTATTTTATAATAACTTTAATATGAGGTGAGATATGATTATTTCAGCATCAATCCTGTCAGCAGATTTTAATCAATTATACAAAGAAGCCAGTGATGTAATAGATGCTGGTGCAGATTGGATACATGTTGATGTAATGGATGGAAGGTTTGTCCCTAATATTACCATGGGACCTGTTGTAATAAAGAATCTTAAAAAAGATAAAGTGAATTTTCTGGATTGCCATCTTATGATAGAGGATCCAGATTCATATATTGATGCTTTTGCATCTGCCGGAGCCGATATAATTACCGTTCATCGTGAGGCATGCCCTCATCTTGATAGGACACTCGATCATATTCGTTCCTTAGGAGTTAAGGCTGGTGTGTCTTATAATCCTGCTACCTCTATCGATGATCTTGAGCTTATTAAGGACAAGGTCGATCTAGTTCTTGTTATGAGCGTAAATCCTGGATTCTCAGGACAATCTTTTATTAAATATAGTGTTGAGAAAGTTAAAAAAGCGCGTAATATTATGGGACCTGATAAGTATATAGAGGTTGATGGTGGTGTAGATGATAAGACTTGTCCTAAACTTCTTAAATCTGGTGCGAATGTATTTGTCTCAGGTTCGTATATTTTTGGTGCAGAGGATTATTCACAGAGAATTAAAAAGTTAAGAGGAGAATCCTGATGCCTGAGATCAGAAAGGATCCTGTCATAGGAAGATGGATAATAACATCCACAGACGATAGTATAGATCCGAAAGAGTATTCTTATGATAAAGCTGAAATAAAAAGTTCGGAAAAATGTCCTTTTTGCGGAAAAAACTCAGATATGATAGAAAACGAGATCCTTCGAAGAAATTATGATGGTAAATGGGCTGTCAGATTTGTAGAGAACAAGTTCCCTGCACTTATCGAGAACATTAAGATTGACAGATATGCAGATGGTATATATGATAAGATGACCGGACATGGGATGCATGAGGTCATAATAGATTCACATGATCATAACACCCCTTTTCATGAGATAACTCCTGAGGAGATGGAGATAGTTATTGCAGGCATGGTTGAAAGACATAGGATGCTCAAAAAGGATAGAGATCTCCGTTATGTGCTTTTTTTTAAGAACTATGGAGCATCAGCTGGCGCATCTCTTTCACATTCACATTCTCAGCTTATAGCAACACCTGTCGTGCCAAAAATCGCTGTTGAGGAATTAACATTTTCAGAAAAATATTATAAATATAAAGAAAGATGTATCTTCTGTGATATTGTTGATCAGGAAACAGAAGAAGAAATTAGGATAATAAAACAGAACGATTCTTTTTTATCAATTGTTCCGTTTGCTCCAAGATTTCCTTTTGAATGTTGGATACTTCCGAAAGAACATAACTTTTCTTTTGGAGATATGAAAAAGAAGGATTTCAGATCACTTGCTATAATTCTTAAAGATTATTTAAAAAGACTTCAAATTGTATTTCCGGGTCTGCCGTATAACTTTGTTATTCATACAGCACCTTTTGGAAATAGATATAGAGATTGTTACCACTGGCATATTGAACTTATGCCAAGACTTACAAAAATAGCTGGTTTTGAGTGGGGATCAGGATTTTATATAATACAGACGTCTCCGGAAAAAGCTGCAAAGATATTGAGGGAGGCTTTATAATGAAAATAATACATATAGCTTCAGAAATAAATCCGTTTGCAAAGACAGGAGGACTTGCTGATGTAGTCGGTTCACTTCCTGCATCTATATCAAGATTAGGTCATAAAGTCGTTATGTTTATGCCTCTTTATAAACAGGTATCAGAAAAATATTCTCTTGAATTTCATAGCGATTTTCCTTTGCATACATCACAGGGCATAAAGACTGTTCTTATAAAGAAAAAAGTAATTGATAAAGATACAACTCTTTACTTTATTGGAGAGCATTCATATTTTTTCAGAGATGTCATATATGGAGATTATGTGGATAATGCAGAAAGATTTTCTTTTTTCTGTCGAGCTGTTCTTGCGTTTATAAAAAAAGAAGATCTTTCACCACAGGTGATACATTGCCATGACTGGCAGAGTGCACTTGTTCCTTTATATGCTAGACAGGATAGATATTTTGAGAAAACCTGTTTTGGTTATACTATTCATAATCTTGCTTATCAGGGAGTATTTCCATATGAGAAGATACATCAGATATCACTGGACCCTTCTTTCTTTACTCCTGATAAATTGGAGTTTTATGGAAAGATAAACTTTATGAAAGCTGGTGTGATATATTCTGATTTTATAAACACAGTAAGTCCTACATATAGAGATGAGACCCTTACAAGTAAGTTTGGTTGGGGACTTGAAGGACTTCTAGACACACGTTCAAAGGATTATTATGGAATAGTCAATGGACTTGATTATACAGAATGGGATCCTGCTAACGATCCGGATATATTTGTGAAATATGATTCTCTATCACTTCGAAAAAAAGAAGAGAATAGAAAAAAGATAATGAAAAAAAGTAATTTACTTGTAAGACCTGGAAAAGCACTTTTTGTTGCAATAACAAGACTTGCAGATCAAAAAGGAATGGATCTTCTTGTGCATGCGGTTCATAAAATAGCAGCCTCAGGTCATTCTTTTATTCTTCTTGGAAGTGGAGAAAAAAGATACGAAGATATGTTCCTGCATCTGGAAAAGACCTATAAAGACAAGGTTAGATGCTATATGAAATATGATTTTGCAATGGCACATAAACTTTATGCTGCTGGAGACTTTTTCCTTATGCCGTCTAAATTTGAACCTTGTGGACTCTCACAACTTATATCTTTCCGTTATGGAAACATCCCTATTGTAAGAAAGACAGGTGGTCTTGCAGATACCGTGGAAAATATCTCTGAAAATCTATCAAGTGGAGATGGTATAGTATTTGAAGATTACAATACAAAAAGTATAGATAAAGCTATTGAAAAAGCTTTTGAAGTGTATAAAAGCGATTCTTTTGATGCGATAAGAAAACGTATAATGTTAAATGATTTTTCATGGGAAAGGACGGCAAAGAAGTATATAAGTCTTTATGAGAGGTATAGTAATGCCTGAATATAGAAAAGACCCGATAACAAAAAGATGGGTTATCTTTTCAACTGAAAGAAGCGAAAGACCAAAAGATTTCGGTAAAGTCGAACAGGTAATAGATTCTCAGGAGTGTCCATTTTGTGAAGGTCATGAGGATATGACTCCTCCTGAAGTGTATGCTTTAAGAGATGAAGGAAGTCAAAAAGATGGACCGGGTTGGAAAGTAAGGGTAGTACCTGATAAATTCTCTATACTTGATGAGGATGGAGATCTGAAAAAAGCCGGAAAAGGTATATACGATACCATGAGTGCAACAGGACTTCATGAACTTGTTATTGAGACCCCTAATCATATGGGATCATTAATAAATCTTGAATATCATGAGATCGAAACTTTTCTTAAAGTAATAAAAGACAGAATAAATATAAAAAAAGATGATTACATAATTCAATATGTACTTGTTGTAAAGAATTATGGCTCAGAAGCAGGAGCAAAATTCAAACATTCACACTCTCATTCACATATAGTGGGACTTCCTGTAATTCCGAAAAGGGTACGGGAAGAGATACTTGGTGCAAAAGAGTATTATGAGTTCAGAGAACGATGTGTCTTTTGTGATATTATAGCTCAGGAACTATCCGAAAACGAAAGAGTCATTATAAATAACGAACATTTTGTATCAGTATGTTCATACGCTGCAAGATTTCCGTATGAGACTGCTATATTTCCGAAAAAACATATGTCAGCATTTGAAAACACACCTGATGAGTATTTGTCAGATCTTGCTCATATTCTAAAAGATACTATAAGTGCTTTATGCGGGGTGCTTGATAATCCTGCTTATAATATTGTCATTCATACAGCACCGGTAAATCAGATAATGCCGGTTCTCTACCATTGGCATATAGAGATAATGCCAAGAATAAACAAAGTAGCTGGATTTGAATGGGGATCGGGTTTTTATATAAATCCTGTTTTACCTGAAGATGCTGCTTTGCATATGAAAGAGAATTTAAGGAGTTAAGATGAAATTTTCCAGAGGTGGTTGGACAGGAATAATATCAGATGACTTTACATTTGAAAAAGCTTCTATTGTAATAAAAGCAATTTGTAAATATATGACGAGTCACGGACTAGATAGGAAGAAGTTAATAGTATCTTATGATTCAAGGTTTCTATCATATAAATATGCACAACTTGCTGTCGAGGTGATAACAGGGCACGGAATAAAGTGTATTATCAGTGAGAGAGATATACCCTCTGTCTTTTCACTATCAACTCTAAAAAATGATAAAGAGGGTGGTGTAATTCATTTTTCAGGCTCTAATCGTGAATATTATATAAACTCTATCTTGTTTTTTCCGGAGTATGGTGGACCTGCTTTCAGTCATATAGTTATGGAGATAGAGAGAAATATCAGATTGATATCACAAATGGAAGAAGATATTCCTATGAAATCATACGGTCAGGGTTTAGCTCTTTCTAATGTGATCGTGCATGATATATTTAATGATTATAAGAAAATACTTGATAAATCATTGGATATGAAAAAGATCAAAGAGGTACAGGGGAAGATCTGTGTTGATTACATGAACGGTTCGCTACGAGGATTTTTGAGAGATATTCTTCCTAAAGGAATAAATCTTATTGAGATAAATTCGGATTATAATCCCTATATGGGTGGTCACAGACCTGACCCTGAAAGTGGAAATCACGAGTTTTTATCAGAGACTATTAAAAATTCTGAATCGGATTTTGGTGTTGCTTTTGATACCGATGCGCAACATGTTGCATTTTTTGATAGTCACGGAAGGAAAGTAAATAGTAATATTCTTTTAGGTGTTATCCTTGATTATTTGATTAGAAACAGATCTAAAAGTGGAAAGGTTGTAAAGACACTTTCTTCTACTTCTCTTATTGATATAATTTGTGAAGAAAATGCTATTGAGGTCATTGAGACCTTTACAGGTTTTAAGCATGTAAGTGAGAAGCTTTTAAAGGAAAAAATAATATTTGCTGTTGATTCCTATGGGGGCATAACCTTCTCAGGTCATTTAAATAATATGGATAGTATTCTACTGCTGATGATGATAATTGAGATAATTGGAAGTACTGAAAAATCTTTTGAAGAACTCATTAATGACTGTATTACTAAATATGGGGATTTCCAATATAAAAGAGAGAAGATCGGGCTATCAGGAGAAGATGAAAAGCTTAGAATAATCGGTAAATTAAAACTCATAGCTGGAGAGTTTGATGGTTCAAAGATAAAAGAGATCAAACAGTCTGATGGGTTTAAGATTATCTTCGAAAATGGTTCATGGCTTTTGCTTAGGATGGACCCAGTAAACCCTGAACTAGAACTTTTTTACGAAAGTAAATACAAAGATTTTATTGAAGAAGTACAGAAGAAGATAAAAAGATTTTTGGGGGATTAGCGAGGGATATGAACCTCATGATCAAGTTTCACAAACATAGTGTTTTGGAGGATATATGAAAAAACGAAAAAACTATTTTATAGAGAAAGGTCTTCAGAGTCAGATAATAGTAGCTTTTATTGTACTTACTGTATTTGTTTTGATGATAACTATGTTTAATCTGTATTTTCTTTCACAGTATATGGTGGCTAATACTCTTGAACCTTCTGAGTATATTCAATTCTCCTCAATGCTTTCAAGGGCTTTTTCAATGTTGAAATATAAAATATATTTTCTTATTGGTCTTGATGTGATAATAGTGTTTATTGTTTCTTTATTTATATCACATCAACTTGCGGGACCAGGATATAAGATAAAAAAATCTATAACTAAGATAAAAGATGGAAATCTTAATTTCAAAGTGGTACTAAGAGAAGGTGACAAGTTTGATGATATTGCAAATGAGCTGAATGCTCTGATAAGAAAAAACAGTATGGATGTCAATGAACTCATAACAATAAAGGATAAGTTCAAGACTGCTTTAAGGACTAAGGACGATCAGCTTGCTATAGAGACACTTGCTAAATTGGAAGAGCATGTGAATAAGTTTCTAATTTAAAAATGGTGAAAAGTTGGCAAAGCGAACATTAAAGTGGCTAAAGCCACATAAAAGGTAGCAAAGCTACCGGTTAAAATTTCTAACGAAATAGTTGATTATGCTGTTGCTAAAGGCAACTTTATACTGTAGCGAAGCTGCTTTGATTATTATCGAAGATAATTTTATACGGCAACTAAGTTGCCCATCTGTTATGGAGAGTCTATGTTAACAATCGGTATCAGTGGCAAGATAGGAAGTGGAAAATCACTCTTAAGTTCCTTTTTTCTTGAAAGGGAAGATTCCTACGTTGTTGATTGTGAGAAGTTAGCTTCAAAGTTAATGGAAGGGGATTCAGAGATATTAAAAAAGATACAGAAAACATTTGGTGAAGAGTCTGTTGTAAATGGAATGCTAAATAGG
>PKTG01000130.1 GCA_002869225.1 Candidatus Muiribacterium halophilum
CCCTTTTTCACCTGACCCACATCTTTGATAAGCTTACCTTTTTCATCTGTTGTAAGACTATACCCTTTTGAGATGATATTCATAGGACTTAGAAGATTGAGTTTCATCTTTAATCTATCAACTGTATCCTTCTTCTCTTTTAGATTCTCTAACATATATCTTTGTAGAGATTGTCTAAGATCATCCAGTTTCATATTAAGTTCGTTAAAAGTCTTTTCTGTCTTCATAAGTCCGACAGATGCATTAGTAAGCCTCATCCTGTAATTCTCAAGCATAGATTTAGGTGATGATAATAGAATTCTTCTATGGTTAATAAGTTGATATCTTTTTTCTGATACCACAGACATCAAGAGTTTTGATAGTCTACGTATAGAGAAATGTTGTAATTCTTTTTTTCTAATAAGAAGATTATTTTCAAGCATCCTGATAAGATGTCTCTTTAGATCACTAAGTCTTTTCCTTAACTCTCTTTTTTGTCTTACTAACATCTCTGCCGCAGCTGTTGGAGTCTCTGCCCTTATATCTGCTACCATATCTGATATCAGAATATCTATCTCATGTCCTACTGCAGATATTACCGGAATCTTTGATTCAAACACCGCTCTTGCGACTATCTCTTCATTGAAAGGCCATAGATCTTCAATTGATCCACCGCCTCTTCCTATTATAATAACGTCAACACGTCCATCTTCGTTTAAAGCTTTTATACCTGCTACTATTTCACCTGCTGCTTCTTTCCCCTGAACCCTTGAGTTTTTAATTATCACATCAAAAAGCTCACCCTTTAGGATCTTGATCATATCCTTAAACCCGGCAGCTTGCATTCCGCTAACAACACCTATCTTATTTACAATATCAGGAAGCTTTTTTTTATGTTCCGGCTCAAACAGTCCTTCCTTTTTTAGTTTTGCTTTTAGTTCTTCAAACTTTCTTGCAAGAAGTCCAAAACCACTTTTTTCAAGATTTCTCACATAAAACTGATACTCACCTCTTGCGGTATAAACTCCTATACTTCCATATATAAGAACATTATCACCGTTTTCTATTTTTGGAATATTTCCTTTATGATAACCTCTAAAATATACACATTTAATACTTGACTGAGAATCTTTTACAGTAAAATATGCATGTCCAGATGGATATAATCTAAATCCTGATATCTCACCTTCAACAACGATATCATAAAGATTATGATCCTGTTCGATAAGACTTTTTATATATGAATTTAATTTGGTTACGGTTAAAATATCAGACATTTTCTTCTAAAAACTTTGTTGTATATTTACCATTGGTAAATGTCTTATTATCCATTACCTTAGCATGAAAATCTGCAGTAGTAGAAAAACCTTCTACTTTGAATTCTGATAGCACTCTTTTCATCCTATTAATAGCTTCTTCTCTATCATTACCCCAGACAAGAAATTTGGCTACCATTGAATCATAATATGGTGGGATCTCATAACCGGAATATATAAACGAATCGATCCTTACATTTGGACCACCAGGAAATATAAGCTGCTCTGCTTTTCCAGCATCTGGCATAAAGTTATTTTCAGGATCTTCTGCATTTATTCGACATTCGATAGCATGTCCATTGATCTTAATATCTTCCTGATCTATTGTTAGTTCTTCTCCAGCTGCTATTTTGATCTGCCATTTAACAAGGTCCTGATTACAGACCATCTCAGATACTCCATGTTCAACCTGCAATCTTGTATTCATCTCCATAAAAAAGAATTGACCTTTATCATAAAGAAATTCAAGGGTGCCAGCACCTTCATATTTGATCATTGCAGCGAGAGATGCTGCTCTTTTGCAGATATCCTCTCTCTGTGCATCATCTAGTACAGGACAAGGAGATTCTTCGATAAGTTTTTGATGTTTTCTTTGTACAGAACAATCTCTTTCATATAGATAAAGGGCTTTTCCTTTACCATCACCTAGAACCTGAACTTCTATATGTTTTGGATTCTCAACAAATTTTTCAATATAAACATCAGGATTACCAAAAGCCGAAAGAGCTTCATTTTGAGCAATCTCAAAATAATGGGAAAGTTCTTTCAAATCTCTGGCGATTCTCATTCCTCTTCCACCACCACCGAAAGATGCTTTTATTATTACAGGAAACCCTACTTCCTTTGCTATGGTCTTTGCATCCTCAACATCTTTTACTGCACCTTCACTACCTGGCAAAACTGGAACGGATGCTTCTCTTGCTATTCTTTTAGCCATTGCTTTGTCTGACATATTCATCATGGTGTTAAGAGATGGTCCAATAAATTTAATATCATGTGCCTCGCAGATCTCAACAAAATTCTGATTTTCTGATAAAAATCCATATCCAGGATGAATCGCCTCTGCTCCGGTTATCTGAGCTGCAGATATTATATTTGGAATATATAGATAAGAATCAATACTCGCAGCTTCTCCTATACACACTGCTTCGTCTGCAAGCATACGATGAAGTGACATACTGTCCGCTTTTGAATAAACTGCAACAGTCTTTATCCCAAGCTCTTTACAAGCCCTTATGACTCTTATTGCTATCTCTCCTCTATTTGCTATAAGTATTTTATTAAACATGTTTTATTCCTCTCAAAATAGTTATGTTTTTTATTCCTTTTAATTTCTAAAAAACTATGGGGTTTGGGATTTGGTGTTTGGTGTTTGAGTCTGTCTTGTTCTTCCCAAAATCCTAAATCCAGCTTCATCCCAAAATCTGCTTCTAAATTGCCTCTACCTCATAGAGTGCCTGTCCATACTCTACCGGATCCGAATCATTAATATAAATATTTTTTACTACCAGATCAAAAGGAGCAAACACATCATATACTACTTCCATAGATACAATATGTCCCATTCTTTCACCATGGGCTATTGTATCTCCTTCCTTTAATCTATCTGGAGAATCAGGTGGATGTATAGAGAAATATTTTCCCACTCTATCCGCTTCAATAAAAACGTTTTTATCTTTATCATCTGATTTTTCAATTATATTTTTATTTTGTTCTATAATTTGGTTCTCATAGAGATCAGAAATAACAGGTTGAATCGGAATAGCTTTCTTTATTTTTAATTTCTTGCTATTTAATTCTAATTTTAAACTAGTTGCTTCGGACTCTTCAAATTTCTTTAATACATCTTTAATAAGTTTTGTATCTATACTTTTTTTACCCATCTGATCTTTCCTCCATCCGGGATATCTTTTTCAGAAAATCCTGAAGAGCAAATTCCGGATCTATATCTTTCTCTTTAGCTTTTAATACAATATCAAATAACTCTTTACCTATCAGTTCATTTTCATTCAGATCTTCATTTCCCAGTTTCTCTTCGATATTATTTGAAGTCGCATGTAACCTTTTAATCATCTTCGATGCTTTCATCAACGCTGGTAGCTTTGAAGGAATAGAATCAAGTACAGAACCTTTTTCTTTCTTTTTACTACTGTTCCATAACTTTAATACATCCTGAGCAGATTCTGCTTTTTCTTCTCCAAAGACATGAGGATGTCTTGTTATAAGTTTTGAACAAATACCTTTTTCAACATCTTCATAATCAAATAATTCTTCCTCTTCCGCGATCACAGCTTGAAATGCTATCTGCAAAAGAAGATCCCCCAGCTCTTCACAATGAGCTGAGGGGTCTTTACTATCTATTGCATCGATTACTTCATAAGCCTCTTCGATTGTAAACTCTTTTAATGTTTCAAAAGTCTGCTGTTGATCCCAAGGGCAACCTTTATCAGACCTTAGAGTTCGCATTATATCTAATAGTTTTTTCATAGTTTGTCATAATGGTACTTAACATCATAAGTACTTGAAAGATCTTTCATCAAAGCTTCAAAAGCATCAGCTTTCTTTTTCTGCTCAAGCTTTGCCTGAAGTCTATCTTTTATCTCTTCAAAGGATTTTTTCGTTATACTTTTAACTTTAAGAAGAGCAGCACCATTTGGAAGATTAACAAATCCAGTAGTTCCACCTTCTTTTATTGTTTTAAGTTTTTCTGCTATTTCAGGGAAAATATCACTTCTCATAAATTCTCCAAGATATCCAGTACCATCTTTTCCAGGATCATCTGAATATTCTTTTACAAGAGCTTCAAAACTTTCGCCTTTATTAAGTCTTTCCATAATCTCTTTTTTAAGTTTCTCTATCTGATCCATTGGATGATTCTGAATAGCAAGGAAAATATAATTTCCTTCAAATACTCTATTATTATCCTGATAATAAGCTTTTAACTCACCATCTTTAAGAGTTGAGTTTTTATTTACATAATCTTCAATATAAGCGTTATGAATAAACTGATCTATACTATCCTTGATCTCATCAGAATCAGGTTTTATAACCTTTTTAGCCTCCATTAATAGTGCATCTTTTTCTGTCATTGATGCAAGTAATTTCTGACTATTATTATCTTTTTTATAAAAATCCTTCATATAATCAGGTAGATTTTTCATCTCATTATCAAGTTGTTCCTGTCTAACTGCAGGTTTACCATTGATTGTTGAGAGAACATCTCCAGATTTTTCATATGAAATATTATATTTTTTAAGGATTCCATCTTTCCACTCATTAAAAGCATCTCCCTGCTTTTCACTTGAAAGATTCTTTCTGATATCTTCTTTAACACTATCAAAATTTTTACTTCCTGCAGCTTTTTTACCAGTAAGGTAAATCAAATGCCAACCGAATCTTGTCTTAACTGGATCTGATATTTCACCTTCTTTCATAGCAAACGCTGCATCAGCGAAAGGTTTTACCATTCTATCTTTTGTGAAGAATCCAAGATCTCCACCTCTTGCTTTTGAAGGACATGTAGAATACTGTTTTGCAGCATCTTCAAATTTAACCTCTCCACTTTCTATCTTCTTTTTAAGATCAACTAATTTCTTTCTGTTTTCTTCACCTTCAGGAAGTAAAATATGTGATGCTTTAACCTCAGCTTCCTGTTTGAACTTGTCCTGATTATCATCAAAATATTTTTTACAGTCTTCATCAGAAGCTTTTGTTGACTGATTTATTTCCTGTCTTTTTTCTCCCATAAAACGTTCTAAGATAAGACTTTCTCTTGTCTTTTCTATTCTATCCTTGATCTTATCTCTATAATTTTCTTTATCTATTCTTCTACCAGCTAATTTAAAATTAACATATCTTTCCAGAAGTTTTTTCTTTCCTTCAGGGTCCTTAAGTAATCTCACTCTGTACATTGGCGGAATCTTTTCAATTTCTTTATCAAATTCTGCTACAGTTACTTTACCATCTTTATATTCTGCAAGAACCGCATTTGGATCTTTTTCTGTCTTCATTGTATCTACCCCTTTTTTTGTTATTTTATTTGGCGTAGATGCATCAGCAGACTTTTTTGTTGCGTCGCATGCAACAAGACTTAACATAGAAATTGTAATGACTAATACAACAGCAAGCTTTTTTAACATAGTTCCTCCAATATTTTATTTGTTTTTATGTTACATCTAGCAATTAAGATAGTCAAGGGGGGAAGATTGATACCATCAATCTTCAGGTAAAGGAACGGACTTAATAACTGGAACTTGGGATAAAGCTGGATTTTGGATTTTGGGAAGATCAAAACTAACCCAAAACCCACTTTTTAGGACTTTCTGCTTTTGTGCCTAATACCCACATTTCGCTTTACGCTTTACGATTACATTACTGTTCTAATGTTCACTGTTCAATGCTTTTAGAAGAGAATCATAAATCTCATAATAATGTATTGCTTTTTCTTTTGAGATATCATCATCCTTTTGTGAATAAAGCATATAAAGATTATAATAAGCTTTATAGGATACAGGATAAAACTCAACGAATTTCTCAAGATCCTTTATTGCCATATCGTTTTCTCCAACTCCTATAAAACTAAGACCTCTGTAGAAAAATATTAGCGGTCTCTTTGAATAGTCTAAAGCTCTGTTAAACAGTTGAAGACTTTCTGTATAATTACCTTTATTGTAGTAGAATATTCCAGCATTATAATATGGAAGATACCAACCCGGATTTATTTTTATTGCTTTCTTAAAGTAGACTTGTTTTTCTGCCAAAGTTCCTTTTTTCATTCCTTGTTTCATGTAAATTCCAGATACGAAATATAAAGAACTAAAAGCAATGAACAAAATACAGACATATATCCCTATTGTCCTTTTAAATAAATTAAGTTCTAATTTTTTACTCGGTACCTTTCCGTTTATTACTGCCTGATTTATCACAAAGAACAATAATACAATTACAGATGGCAATCTCATTGGAAATGAAAACATAGATTGAAAAATAAGGTATAATAAAAGAGGTCTATACTTAGAACTAAAAAAGTACTTAATAATTGGCAAAAAGAGTAAGAATATTAATGTAACCCCAACAATTCCTAACTCACTAAATATCTGTAAGACTTCATTATGAGCAAATTTAGCATCACAGAAATAATTATAGTCAAAATCAAAAACACATTCGTTTTGATAATAAAGGAAGGCTTCTTCAAATAGACCTAATCCAGTACCAAACATAAAATAATTCTTTATTACCTCAAAGGTTGTCTTCCAAATATATAGTCTCTGACTTAGTGAATTTTTTATGCTGAAATCAAATAATGTCTTTACTTGCCATATATTGACTTTATGAGCAGAAAGATACGATATTGATATTATTACAGCTAAAACAAGAAGCCATTTCATAAGAGATTTTTTATCTTTTATATCCTTAATAAAAAAATATATAAGAAATAGAATCAGGAAGAATACAGTAGTTTTGGTAAGGACTAAAAATACAACAGAGACATATAATATGTTTATTAATCTTCTATAACCATAACACAAGTTAAAGATCACTACAGATGCTAAAAATTCTGCCACAAAGTTTTTATTTCCAAGTGTTGAAAATACACCGTTTAATAATTGATAATCAGAATAATCTTTGTTTAAGAAAAATGGGTCAATCTGAAAAAATTGAAAGTACGCATATATAGAGATCATTATTGCAGAAAAGTTAATTATATGAACAAATTTTCTTTCATTATATTTAAAATCAATTCCAATTAATATATAAAAAACGAAAAATAATATAAGTGATGAAAAAGACTTCAATGGAAGTTTAGATATAAATATAGTATTTAATGTTATATAAACTAAAAAGCTCAGAAAGACTTTAGGATTAATAATATTTAATACTTTTTCTTTTAAAATATTACTTCCTATTAAAAAAGACGAAAATATAGTTATTAAAAATCTTTTTGGTAATAAGAATATCTCTATAGAATCCTTTAAGAAAAATAAAGGAATGAGAGGAATAAGATACTGTACAATTATTGTATTTACCATTGATAATAATATTTCCCGTTAAGCCCCATATAATATTTCTTTTCTCCAGGAAGTCCTATTCTATTTGATGGATAAAATCTAATATCCATAATTTCTATTGATTCATTTGTATTATTTGCAGGATCCGGGTCCATTGGAAAATATAATTTACCAGTGCCCGGATCGTATACTCTTGTATTTATCCTATACCATCCTGAATGTACTTCAGCTGTATCCACATAAAAAGTAGTTACTTCCTGTGTATCACATACAAGCAAAGGGCCAGGTAAACTTGGGTCAGCTGATAATGAATATACATGTGGGCCAAGATAACCTTTTCTTAATTTAACTTCCCAATCATATTTAGATTGAGTAAAAGGATTTTCATAAAATCCTTTTGATGTATCATCATGCCACAGTAGATCAGCCACAGTTCTTCCATCACCTCTAAGATATGGAGCTCTATATTTGCCTTCATCAGGATAAAACTCCCATCTTTGTGGTGGTATCTGCGGATCAAGCATAGCATTTTCAAGTATTGTCAATAATGTCCAATCTTCTGGAGGAAGATCAGGAACATAAAGAGTAGGATCAATAGAAGCAGCAGTATACAATGCATTTAAATAATTATAGGTCTCTCCAACTTTTGGAAAGTATGCAAAATCATTATTATAATTTAGGAGTCCTCTACGAGTCTTGTTAAGTATTTCAAGTAATCTTGCTTCTTTTCCAATTTTAACTTTAGACTTTGGATTGGGAATAATAAGAGTTGCAAGTAAAAGCAAGATAACAGTAGATAACATTATCTCTATAAAAGAAAAACCCTTATTTTTTTTCATGTTTAGAATTCAGAAAGATCTCTGTCTCTATTTCCTTTCTCGATAATTTTATGAAGATATTTTGGAAATCTTATATCAAATATATCTCTTGTCTTGTATACGTTTGATACATTATCATAGGTAGAAGTAGCATTTACTGTCCTTGCCACTTCATAATTACCGTCAGGCCATCCTTTTGCATTAAGTAGATTCGTCACATCGGTTGCATTACTTGCTGTACCTAAAACAGGACCACCTTTCCATTGAAATATGTTTACAGGATAGCCACCAAGATTAGATGCTGCAGTATTGATTTCAGTTACTACAGTAGGAGCTGCTACACCAAGAGTAACAGTAGTTGTCATAACTTCACTGTAAACACCAGTAGAACCTTCTCCACCTGTTCCATATACACCAACAGAGGAAGCTGTTGCAGGGTTCATAGCCTCGTTTATAGGTCTCCAGGTTCCAAGATAAGAATCACGTATTTCCCAGTCTTCTTTTTTTCCAGTATATGGATTGGGTGGAATCTCGTTAATATATATACGCTGTGATTTGATCTTATCTCGATCCGGGAAATCAACTATTTCTTTCCCTGTAAGTTCTCTTTCCAAAGTCTGCAATGCAGTGAACCTAAGTGTCGTAGAATCAGTTTCAGTAAATGTAGGTATTATTGGATATTTTCCATGATCTCGATAATAAGCATCAAGTGCTGTTCTGATCTTTTCAAGTGTATTTATAGTCTTCTCTTCTCTGACATTCTGATATAAGGTCTCACCAAAAGGTATTGATGAATATGCAAGAAGTGTTATAATAGCGGTAACAGCCATTAATTCGATTAATGTAAATCCTTTATTTCTAAAAAGATTAAACATTTAATTCACCTCTTTCCTTTTTAATAAACACTTGTCTATTATTATTATAACATTAAAATGCGCTGCAAGTCAATTTAGCACTGTTTAACTAATAAAAAAAAAGCCCTCCGTAGAGGGCTTTTTTTTAAAATTAATCTATTCTAGTAATAGTGATTTTATCAATAAATATCTTATGTGTTGTTTGTATTGTGTTTCCGTATCTTGCTGCACTGAATACCAGATATACAGGATCAAACTGCTGCACTGTTATACTTGGCCATTCAAAATAGTCAGCATAGTTTGTAGTGCTATAACCGTTAAGTTCAAATCCCTGTCCTAAGACGCCAGCCTGATTTCTAAGAAGCACCCAATAAATACCTGAAGTATTTGTCTGAACATAATCTACCTTTATAGTATATTTACCGGTAGTCTCTGGCATCCACATAACTCTGAACTGATCCATATATGCTCTATCAGTATTATATGATAAAGCTCCTGTAGCAGTTCCACTTACGATAGACGTTCCATCGGTATTCCACCAGTAATTATTACTATAAGTGTATCCTTCTGATGCACCATGACTATCAAATTCTAGAACCTGTATTGAGTTTCCGCTAGCACTAAGTGAGTTTGATCTTAGCTGATACTGATTAGAGCTAAGATTTCCCCATGAGTTAGACCAGTTTCCAGTAGCATCAAGTACGTTTCTAATCTGTACAGCAGATATAAGAGATTCTCCTTCCATCTGCACAACATTTGTACCACCAGCCGTAGAATCGAATTTTGAAAGTCTTATAAAGTAAGTCTTGTTGGATTCCATAGCGGTAGTACTGTTATATGAAGCTATCTTATAATAGTAGTTTTTATCATCAGTAAGCTTTCTAGGCTGATAACTCGTACCTGAATGGTTACCCTGTAATAACTTATATGTATTTCCATTTCTTGATTCATAAATATTATAAGTATATGAACCACCTACTGTATCCCATGAAAGCTGGACATAATCAGTATTGTCTATAGTAGCCTGGAAATTTGTCGGAACAGGAAGAACAGTTCCGTTTAACTTCATAGGCTGAGTCATGTCCCCTGTATTACCACTGTAATCAAAAGCTGCGACCCTATAATAATAATCTATAGCATTTCCAGAACTATCAAGATTTGAACTATCGGTCCAGTTAGTCTGATTATTAACAATTGCAATTAAAGAATATGGCACCTGTGAAGGATTAAAAGAAGAATTATCTACTGTGGATGAAGAATCCACACTTCTATATATCTTATATCCTAATACATCACCTGCTGATTCCTGTCCTGTTGTTCCATTATCGTTATAAGGAGGTGCATTCCAGGTAAGCTTTCTTGCATTAGCATTTCCTTCGTATGTAATTTCTGTTATTGCACTTGAACTTGGCCACTGTGGTGCAGCTGGAGGATATCCATCGTCATTAGCATCATATTGAATAACAATTGATTTTTCTTCAGATTCTAATCCTAAAAGTCCGGATTCCGTTACCGCTCTGACCTTATAATAATATCTTGTACTTTCTACAACAGTAGGATCGTTGAAGAAGAAAGCATCGGCTGAAACTCTTGCAACTATTTCATAACTTCCAGTTTCCCCGATTTTTTTGTATACAATATAAGAATCTATAGCATCGTTATTTGTCTGTATGTCTGATATATTTTCAGGTTCATCCCAAACTAAAGTCACTGAATTATTTGATTCTCTTACGAGTACAACATTCAGAGGTCTATCAGGCATGTGACCAGCAGCAGTAGTTGGAGCTATTCTGATTCTTTCTGCATCCGATCTTGTTTCTCTAAGAAGGGAATCAAAAGCTGCTACATAATATGCATATGTCTTTCCTTCTTTAAGGTCTGTTGAATTATCTTCATAGATAAGTGTATCCTTATCAACAATACCTAAAGGTTTTGTAGTATCATTTCTATAGATCTTGTAACCAATTACGTTGTCTTTAGAAGCACCTTTTATATTTGTAGATACTTTATTCCATCTTAAGATGGTCTTGTATCTTTTTTCGTTGTAATCTAAGGTCGGATTAGTAAACAGATACACCGACTGCACCTGCAAACCTTGTGGTATAGCTGGCGCTTCACCATCATCGTACATGGCGATCCCTGCTACTCCAGACTCCTTGCCTCCACAACCTATTACAACAAGTAAAATGAAGATTGCTCCTAAAAACACGAGAAAATGTTTCTTACTCATAAAATGCTCCTTTCAAAGACAACTTGAAATATATCTGTCTTTTTATTTTTCGGAACATCACTTTAGAATACTTAATTTTTTTACACATTAGTTACTGGTAAAAAATAGTGATTAGTGAATAGTGAATAGATTTTAAAAAAAGCATATCTAAGAGTTTAATCTTCTATAGAATCGAACCTTCCTAATAACGAGGTTCCTTTTCAATTCATCCATTTACTACCAAATACAACAAAGGAAAAATAAAAATAGAAGTTTTAAATCTCTCAGTGGGTGGCGGCGTAGAAAGATTCTATTATTCGTAATAATACCTTTAAAGAAGATATGTGATAAAGAAATTTATTAGGTAGTTTATCTTTAGTTTTTAACGACAATGACGGAGGCATACCCTTCGGTCTGTCGAGTAAAGTGGAGTTAAAAAGAAAGTAAAATAACAATAAATAATTTATTAGAATATCTTTTTTAAAGGTATCACAATCCATCTCCGTGAATTGAACAACGAACCGAGTTCTTCTCATAGATCTCATACTCCCCACCCAATGGACACACAGGAAGATGAAAATCTTTTTCTCCGATTATATCACTAATAGCTTTCACACTATTCTTATCAAGCTTAGTTATCGGCTCACCTTTCATCGTCTCATAAAAACTTAAAGCTTCATCTAAAAAGACTACATTAGCTCTGCATTCAACTCTGGATTTAACATCGTACTTTTCCTGAAATTTTCCATAATAATTAAAGACTATTAAAAGTATTAAAGATAATGCTAAAAATACACCAACAAATGTTGAAATGAGATTAAGACCTGAATTTACAAAAAGTCTTCTAAAGCTTTTTCTTCTTTCAATAATATAAGAATGACAATGAGGGCATTTTATAGCTCTCTCATCTATAGTCATCTGACAATAAGGACATTTAACAGCCATTTTTACGCCTTTTTCTGTGCCATATTCAGAATGATCTGCGCACTAGCTATCTTTTTATCTATTTCTACTGCTATTTCTTCCATAGCTTTCTCATCTAGTCCTAAAAACTCAGTCACTTCTTCGTTGAAATCCGGACCTAAAGAATCGCCTGAAAATCCAATCTTTTTAAGTCTGCACAGGTTATTAGCATGATTGACTATTCCTGCAAGTTCATCTACCGTTCCTGCAATCACTGGTGAATGATGTAAAGCGACAGTTTTAGTTATTACAGGAGGGAGTTTCCATTTTTCTGTTACCCAGCTACCGATTTGAGCATGATTAATACCTTCAAGTATTGCTTCTTCAGCCTGACTTATATATACAGGTTTCATCTCAACTACTTTTAATATGAGCTTAAATCTATCAGAAAAATATTCGGATAATATCAATTTTCCAATATCATGAAGTAAACCACAAATAAATGCTTCTTCCGGTTTTGCATATTTCAATTTTTCAGCTATTACTTTTGATGCAATACCAACTCCAAGAGAATGTTTCCAAAATTCGCTTACATCTAAAAGACTTGATTTCAATTTATCAAAGACAGTAAGAGACAATGCTATGTTTCTTATATCTGTAAATCCAAGAATTACTAAGGCTTGATTGATAGTTGTTATAGTTCGAGGAAAACCATAGAAAGGTGAATTTACTATCTTCAGAATATTTGCAGTCAATGTAGGGTCTGAGGAAACAACTTTTGAAACATCAGATACTGAACTTTTGGGGTTTGATGTCACTTCCAATAATTTACTTACTACTACAGGAAGCATATTTAGGTTTTTAATACTTTTTATCTTTTCAAGTACCTGAATCTTCACAATAAAAACTCCTTATTTTTTTATCTTTCTAACAACATCCAATTTTCCTGCTACTTCGATATACTCTCTTTCATCCTCATTTAAAAGCGCAAGAGAATCTGAGTAAAATTTTAAAGCTATGTTGTTCTTTCCGTTCTGAACAAATTCATCACCTATCTGTTCATATATAACAGCAAGATTTTTTCTAGTTATATGATATTTTCTTTCATATTCATTAGTATAAGTTGGAATATAAGGATTCTTTTCAGCTAATCCATATTTAAAGAAATTTTCCATAGATTCTTCAAATTCAGATAACGCTCTATCTAATATCTCTTCTTTTAGATGTCTATCACCTGTAAGCTCTTCACTTACTAGATTCTTTTTTATACTTGAGTATAGTTTTTCTATCTCTTTGACATCTTCCTGATCAAAATCATCCACTATTGCTTGAGCCTGTTCGAGTTCCTTCCAAGCTTCTTCATATTCTTTTTTTTCAATCATATCTTCAGCTCTTTTTAAATAACCTGTTACAAGTTTATGTTCTATTTCTTTAAGTTTGGATTCTATATCTTTTCTAAGTTCATCTTTTTCATTAAGCTTTTTAAGACCATTGTATGCTTCTCTAAACTCAACATATGCTTCTCTTATGTTTTCTTTTTCAATAAACTCTTCTCCTCTTTCAAGGTTTGCTTCATATTTCTCTACAATGTTTTCTTTTTTTATAAGAGTCTTTATTTCTTCAAGCTTTTTTCCAATAGATTTTTTATTTTCCTCTGAAGATAATTTCAAAGCCAGGACAAGTTCATCAAAAGCCTCTTCATATGAATTAGCGGATATAAGGTTTTCTGCAATATCAACATGTTTTTCTGATAGTTTCTGACATACCTCTGATATTTTTACTTTAATATCTTTTTTATTCTGGCCATCAGCAAGTCTTAAGGCTTTTTCGTACTCTAGTTTTGCATTTCCAAAATCTTCTTCATTAAAAAAATCTTCAGCTTTTTTTACAAAATCCTCATAATTATAAAACATTGCCCCTCCTGTTATTGAACTTATCTAAAGTTCATTCAGTAATTAAACGTAATTTATTTTTTAAATGCTTATACAACTCTATTTGATTATTTTTTAGTTTTTCACTTTCAACTTTATTAAAAACATCTTTTGCCTTTTTAAATTCTCTTACCCTGTAATATGAATAAGATATAATAAGGTCTATGATATTTCTTTCTTCAGGAAACAAATCTATTCCTGAAAAGGAATGCTTTATTAAAGTATACCAATCCTCTCGATAATAATAAAGTATACCCAGATTCATGAAAGCACTCTTAAAATCTTTCTTTATATCAAGCGCTTTATTAAAAAATCTTTCGGCTTTATTATATTGGTTTTTCTCTAAAAAAACAACACCAAGATTATTAAGAATATAAACATCTTCAGGTGATTTTTTATAAAGTTCTTCAAGAATGATCTGAGCTTGTTCAAATTTATTCTCTTTTATTAATTTTACAGAATCTTTAAAACTACTGGATTTTGAGATTATTATTCCAATTAATAGTAAAGACAGTATGATCTTTTTTTTCATTTTTTTCCCATTCTGACTCTTTCTATCGCAAGTCTTATCTCTTCTCTTTCTCTTTCAGTATTTTGCTTTTCGTATGCTTTTTTATAAGCTTCGATACTTTCATCAAATCTGTTTAGTTTATATAGGAGATAAGCATAATAATTTAGGATTATATCGTCTCCATCAGAGTTTTTAAGATATTCTCTTATATTTTCGAGAGCTTTTTCAGGAGCTTTCATTTGATTATATAAGATACCCATTCTATATAATACATCTGGGTTTTCTTTTTTATATTCATGAGCTTTCTCATAATGTTTTAAAGCATCAAAATAATTTTTTTCTCTATCATACTCAGCAGCTTCTTCAAGATTTTTTGAAAATGATAAGGAGTCTTTATACGGAGAGATCTGTGTATTCTTATTGAAGGCTTCTACTTTTTCTTTAAGTTTTGAAATAGTCTTTAATTTCTGTTTTTCAATATCTATTTTAGGTTTATCCGACTTAACTCCAGGAATTATATCTGTCTTTGAAATATAGGCCGAATCAATATTAGAAAGAGTCGACTCGGCTTTATAACGCCAATCAGAATCCGGATAATCTTCTACTATTTTTTCTAAAGCTACTTTTGCTTTTTTCTGATCTCCATTTATTAGCTGACTTTCTGCTATCATATACAAAGATTCAGCTTTTAGATCAGGATCATCCTCAATAACATTATCATAAGCTCTCTGATAGGCTTTTTCTGCTTTTTTATAATCTTTTCTGAAGAAATAAATATCCCCTGTCTTGAAAGAGGCTCTACTAAAATACTCGTTATTTTTCTCGATCTCTTCCAAGAAAGTCAAGGCTTCATCATAATATCCCGCATTATATTTCATATCAGCCAGCATATACAGACTCGCATTATAATAAGGAGATTCCTTATAGTTTCTAACAATATTAAGATAATAATCAGATGCGATGGTATCCATACCTTTTCTTTGAAATTCAAGAGCTATATCATACAAGACATTATAAACCTTCTTCCCCTGACTCCTGGTATATCTTTTCAAAGATTGATTTGCTTCATGAATCCAATAATTCTCAGGAAACTTTAAAATAAAATCCCTATATATATTTGCCATCTTATCGAAATTTTTCTCTATTTCATAGGACTTTCCGATAAGATAATATGAATCAGCCACGAGAGGACTCTGGCTATAATCAGTAATGATCTTCTGAAAATATTCCCTTGCCTGTTTTGGATCATTTCTTTTTAAAGCAATATCTCCTAAAAGATAATATGAAGCATCTGCCCAGTTATTCTCTTTGTATTTTTTGGTGATTACCTTTAATTTTTCTGTAGCTTCCTCAAACATGCCCTTATCATACTCACTTACCGCTAAAGAGTATAAATTTTCTACTTCGTCAGCAAAGATATTCAAAGATAATATCATTAGAAGTACAACTATGATTCCTTTATATTTAAAAAACATTATATCCTCCGGTAGAAGAACTATAAGCCGAATTCTGTTTTGATGTCCATTAGTCTAAATCATTATTTTCATAAAGATTTTAGCAACCAACCCGGTGGTTATGGCGGGACCAACCACCACCCTATTTGGTCTTGCTGCAGAAGGGGTTTGCCAAGCCGACAAATCACTTTGCCGCTGGTAAGCTCTTACCTTACCATTTCACCCTTACCTTAAAAAAGGCGGTATATTTTCTGTTGCACTTTCCGTCAGGTCACCCTGCCCGGGAGTTACCCGGCTTCCTGTCCCAGCAGTTCGGACTTTCCTCCCCTGATAATCAGGAGCGAACATCTGTTCTTCTACCTTTTTCTAAAAATCTTTTTATCAAAAAACACTTCTCTTTCACGATGTGAATATCCACAAACATTACAATGAAGTGAGTTTTCCTTTATACCTGGTACACTATATTTTGGATATGATATCACTTTTTCCTCTTTTTGTAATCTAGCACCACATTGCGGACAACGACTCTTTAGATGAAAATATATAAAAGTTCCACCTATTAAACCAAGAAGACTCAATATTAAAGTAAGTACTATTGGATTATCAAAAACAACCTTTTCTATCCTATTATCACTTTTTACATCATCGTGTTTTTTAAGGTCATATTCAGCTTTAAGCAATATACTTCTAGCATTTGTAAGTTCATTACCCATCTTTTCTATGGCTGAAAATATTCCATCACCAATAATTGTCTTATATCTGGTATCTCCGGATTTACCCTCTTTCAAGGATATTTTCATATACTCATCAGCTTTTTCAAGAGTTGTCTTGATATCTTTAATTATTTCAACCGAAAAATCTTTTGTTAAAATAAAATCAAGGTCTTCTGTAAAAAGAAGATTTACTTCTGGTTCATTTTTATATATAGCTATAACCAAGGCATTTTGATCTTCTGTTGAATTTTTTTTTATCCATTTCTTTAATATAAGACGACTAAACTCTGTACTTTTTAGACCCTTTGAATCCTGAAGAGTTATTACTAGAAAATATACTCCAACTGAATTTTTTATTACATCAATACGATCACGAATAGCTACTCGTTTGTTTACTGGGATGAAGTTTGCAAGATCTATTACTGTATCATCCAATTCCAAAAAATCGGTCTTACTTTCTAATTTAAAATTTTCCTGCATCTTATCATAGATGATTATTCCACTAAATATCAGAAAAATTAAAAATATAGTTATTTTAACGACTTTCATCAGACACTCCAGTATACAGGACCCATTTTATCACTGATTTTCAGATCTATTTTATCAAGTGTTTCTTTTGAGTTTAAAAAATCATACATCAAATTCATAAATACTTTTTCAGTACCATAATGGCCGATATCTATAAGACATAAACCATCTTTAAGACTCTCCTGAGCATCATGATATTTAAGATCTCCAGAAATAAAAAGATCAGCTTTTATACGGGTTGCCTTTCTAAGCATTGATGCACCACTGCCATTGCAATATACTAATTTTTTTATCTTCTTATCCTTGTTCCCGGATATTTTTATCATTGGATAATCATTCTTTAGTAGTTTTGCTATTTCAAGAAGACTCATTTCTTCTTTTAGCGATGTTAAAACTCCAAAACCGGATTTATCACCTTTTCTTTTAAGCTCATATACATCATAAGCAACTTCCTCATAGGGATGTTCTTTTATCATCTGATCGATTACAGAATTTAAATTTGTTTCCTTGCAGATAGTCTCAACTCTGATCTCTTTAACTTCTTCATCCTTTCCTATTTCCCCAATATGTGGATCAGTTCCTTCCTGAGGTGTAAAGGTACCAATACCTGAAACATTAAAAGAGCATTTTGAATACTCACCGATATGTCCAGCTCCCTTATCAAACATGGCTTTTCTAACATTCTCTGTGTCTTTTTCAGGTACAAAAACTACTATTTTATAGAGTTTTTCTGCATCCACTGCATCAAACAGGTCTAATCTTTTTACATAAGACCTCAGAACATCTGGGAAAAAATCCTTATAGAACCTTTTATCTGCATTTGTATGTGCACATATAATCGATATATTATTTTTCATTGCTTCAAATAACAACAAGTTAGATTGTCGTGTGAATCGCGTTATCTTTCCAAAAATAACCGGATGGTGTGTAATAATAAGATCTATATTTTTTTCAATTGCTTCATTTAAGACATCTTGAGTAAATTCAAGACTTATAAGGACCTTTTGTATTTCCTGTTCCATATCTCCCACAAGAAGACCAGTATTATCCCAACTTTCAGATGTCCTAAAAGGCATTTCAGAATTTATGATGTTGAATATATTTTTAACTTTTATCACTTGATCCCTCTCATCTGTTTTTTCTTAGTCTTATATTACTATTTCATGAGATAATTTACAAAATTTTGTAAATAGTGAATAGTGAATAGTGAACGGTGAACAGAAAACAATTAACGTGAAACGTAAAGATTTAAGCGTGAAGCGTAATGGGTAAAAGCAGAAAATCCTTAAATCGTGGGGTTTGGAATTTGGTGTTCGGGGTTTGGGTTGGTTTTGATCTTCCCAAAATTTAGTTTTATCCCTAGTCCCGGTTATTAAGTCGGAGTATCGTCAAGTCGAGATGTCGGAATGTAGGATTTTTTTTCATTAATACCTTTAAAGGAGTGTATTTTGAATAATAGATTATGAAGGATTCGGTTAATAGAAAAGCGAAAAAAGAAGAAGGACTACCAACGCTAATTCGATGATTTTTGAGCTTTTATATTGGTTGAAGACAATTAATATATGTTCGAAATATGCAACTTGAAAGGTATCAAATAAAAAAAATGGTAGTCCCTACGGGAGTCGAACCCGTGCCGCAGCCTTGAAAGGGCTGTGTCCTAGGCCACTAGACGAAGGGACCACCTAATTTTTTGTCAAATGAGTGGTGGACCCAACTGGAATCGAACCAGTGACCGCCCGGTTATGAGCCGGGAGCTCTACAAACTGAGCTATGGGTCCTCTCATTTGGATTTTTATTTTACTATGCAAGGCGTTATATATCAATGTTATAGATTCGTTTTTTTTTTAATATATTTCTTTTTTACTCCTTTTTACTATGTTTTACTTTGTATTCGATACCATTCTATATATTTAGATAAATTGTTATTCTTTTTAAAGAATTGAAAGTAAAACACAACTATCTGAATACGCACTAGGAGAATTTTATCTTTAGTGAGAATTATTTTTACAGTAGAAAATACCTCAGCAGATGATACCGCAGAAAGATTCTCAAAACTCTGATTATAAATAAAAAAAAGTCTGATTATTAAAAATCAGACTTTTTTATTTAAAAGATATAACTTATTTTAAACGTAAGGTCCTTATTTTTTCGGCTGCTAATCTTGCTGTCTCAGAACCAGGCGCTATTATAATCACTTTATTATAATGCTTTAATGCTTCATTAACATTATCCATAGCCAGATATAGATTACCAAGTGAAATATATGCGTTCACATTGTAAGGATCGATTTGCATAACAAGCTGATATTCATATATAGCTTTTTCTTTTATTCCCATCTTTTCATAAAGTGCTCCAAGATTATAATGAGCTACAGCATATTCCGGGAATATCTCTATTGCTTTTTTATATTCTGATATTGCACTTGTGAAGACTTCGTTTAATACAAATGTATTTCCTAATCGATAATGCATCTTAGCTTCTTCAGGGATTTCCAAAGATTTTTTAACCATTTGAATCTCTTTTTCTTTCTCTTCAGCCTGTTTAGTGTTATTACCATCTGAATATTTATCAAGAACCGCTTTTATAGGATCACTTGCCGGTATAGTATCGGATTTTCCACCATTTCTATCCTGCGGAACTACTCTTGCTTTTCTTACTATTTTTCCATCTCTATATCTTTCTATTTCTCTATCAGCAGCTGTGAAGAATTTTTTGAGATTCATTGTAGCTGATATTACATTATTATCCTCTACTTCTCCAGCCATATAGGCATAATCAAATTCCCAATTATCATATGCAAGTACCAGTCCCATTGTAACCTCACCATCTTTAAAACCTGCTCTTAAATTACAAAGTGCTGATACTTTATATTCACCACCAAATGCATAATATGAGTCTGCATCCTGTTGACTTACAAGATCAATACCTACTTTAAAGTTCTTCCTTGTGGATGTATAACCTATACCAGCTTTTATAGTCAAAGGGATGTCCTCATCTCTTCCTGAATCCCATTCAAATGATGATAGGATATCCTGAAGATTAAGACCCACATCAAATTTTCTGTTTAATTTATATTTTCCACCTAGATCAAAAGAATAACCAGATCCTTTAAAACCAGATAGATCATTACTAAGTAATTTAAATGTTCCCCCTAAACGTGCTCTTTCAGTCAATCTTCTTGCATAACCAAAAGAAAACATAGTTTTAGATGTATCAGTGTATCCTATGATATTTTTACTGGCATCAGTAATAGGTATTCCATCAACACCTTCTTTTAAAAATGACATAGTTAAGTTAGATTTTTTCCAAGGCATAGAAAATGACATAAAATTCTCATCAATTCCAAGTCCAAATCTATTATCGTGAACAAAAAGGAGGGATTTATGTTCTACATCAGCAAGCCCCGCTGGGTTATACATAATACCAGATGCATCATCTGAAAAAGCCGTAAAAGCATCACCCATTCCGTTAGCTCTCACACTCATCTCATATTTTGTTATTGCATCAAGCATTACTCCACTATTTGCACTTAAAGTTAATATCAATAAGAACAATATGGAATTTACCCATCGTTTTCTAATAAAAACTTTTATCATCAATCTCCCCCTTAACGTGCGATGATTATCTTTCCTTCTTTTTCAGTTGTCTCATTTCCAAAATCCGCAATTATTTTATAAATATAAATTCCGTTAGAAATACTGTTTCCATGCTTATCAAATAGATCCCATATAGCCTCTGAGGATGTTCCTGTTATATCTATTGGTCTTATAGTCGTAACCAATTTTCCCCTCATATCATAGACCTTTATCTTTACGCTCTGAGCAGGTCTTGTAAAAGAATAATTGAACTTAAACACGCCACCTCTGAAAGGATTAGGATAACTAATCGCTTTTGTAATACTTCCTGTTGAAGAACTATCCTGTGCTCCTGTTGAAAAATCCCATGTTGTTGGGACAACCTGATTTCCATTTGAATCTAGACATCCTGATACACTTACTCTATATTCTGTATTTGAATTAAAATTACTACTTGGATTTAATATGACAACATTTGATGTAGTAGCAGTGATAGTAGCAGGTACAGATGCACCAGTGTTTTTAACATTAAGCTGTATATTAGTTGAGGTAAAAGTTGATGTATTCATACTAGTACTAAATTCTACTCTTACTCCAGCTCCGAGATCTACGTTAGTTGAATCTGGAGAAGGATATTTTGATACAACTGTTGGTAATCCGCTAGTACTTCCACCCGAAGTTGATAATGATGAGAATGAGAAATATGCATGTCTTTCTGAATTATTCTCACCTGCATATACATAATATGCTCTATCAGTTCCGTCTGCAAAATCAAAATATTTAGCTCCATAAGGAGAAAATTCAGTAGAAAGATTATAAACATTTGCATCCCACGTAGTTAATGAATATTTTTTATATTTTGGATAAAGCGTACCAGATACATCTTCTACCCAAAAGGCATAAAGTTCACTACCAACTTCTATAAGCTGAGGATAATTAATATTTCCGTTTATAGGACCCTGAACAATAGAATAATTCCAAGTTGTTCCAGCATCTGAGGATTTAACATATGCAATTTTGTTCACACCAGAAGTTATATCCTGGAACAACACATTGATATCACTACCCGACGCTTTCATAAATGGTAATGAATTAAAGATTTTTCCAGTAATATCCTGCTGAGTATTTGTAATAGCTGCTGCATCAGATCCGGACATGGATTCGTTCCAGTAATAACAGTTTAATATCTGATTGTATTCTCTTTCAAAACAAACATTATAATCACCATTAGTTGTAATATCTAATGAAAGTGAGGATATAAGACTGTCATATGCAGATGTAAATGAGTTTGTAATATTCTCAATACTTCCTGATGAAGACAAAAGATCTGTTAATGAAGTTATACCTGCATAGGTCCCGCTTGCAAAATAAACGTTTGAAAATATTGGATTCCCTGTTGTAGATGCAATAAAAACAACACCAATACCTGATGAGTCGGCTTTTATTTTTACTTCACTACAATCATATGTGCTTTTTTCAGCATCACCTGGAAAAAATACAACTGGAGCACTAAAAGACATACCATTATTAGATGATACAGAGTAGTATATTCTTTTATTTGGATCATTGGCATCTTTCTTTCCAGTAAAGAAAACATATATATTATTTCCGTTTTTAACAATATCAGGTTCTCCAACAGAACTGAATAATGCTATTCTATAAGGGGTACTCCAGGTTAGAAAGTCACTTGTTCCTTTAACAAAATAGACAGAAGACCCATCTTTATAAACAACATAGGCATCTCCTGACTCAACTAATAGATTCATATCAGCTGCCTGTTGTGCATTTGTCTCCATTCTAATATCTGAAAAAACAATGATATTTAGTAATATCAAGAAAACAAGAAAAATTCTTTTCATAACACTCTCCCCTATTTCTGTTAGTTTTTTTATCGGTAAAGGGAGTAAATACATTAAGGGTTTTTTCGCGTTTTCAGTGACCGGTAAATAAAACAGTGAATGGTGAGAAGTGAAAGGTGAATAGTTATCGTAAAGCGTAATGCGTGAAGCGAAACAGGTAAGAACAGGAAATAAAAAGGCAGTGAGAAGTGAAAGGTGAATAGTTATCGTAAAGCGTAATGCGTGAAGCGAAACAGGTAAGAACAGGAAATAAAAAGGCAGCGAGAAGTGAAAGGTGAATACTTATCGTAAAGCGTAATGCGTGAAGGGCAGAATTGAGTCGATACCGGTTATTTGGCTAAATCCAAAATCCAGCTTTATCCCAAGTCCCAATTATTAAGTCGAAAATTCGGCTTTGTTTTATTACTTTAAAGATAATATCTCTGGTATATCTGAAAGTAATTCCATAGCAGCTTTTACATTCTTTTCACATATTCCATCAACAAGTTCATCACTAGGAATGAAAGATCTGCCTAGTTCAAATGTAAACGCAAACGTTCTATGTTGAGAATATAACCAATCATCTGAATCACCAGCAGCTGGATATAGATCACCACTTTGCATAACGCTATAATTAACATACTTGTTCATCTTATCAGCTATCATCTTGAGCTGATCATGATCTTTACATTTTTCTTTATCAGTGTATGACCATGGGAATAGTATATCTCCACCATAAGAATGATAAGATATACTTACAGCAAATTTCTTTTTAGCTGCTATATCTCTAACAGCCTGAGTTTCTTTTTCTGAGAATGCCTCTTCTCCTTTATATGTATCTGACCATGCTGAGCTGGAAGCTCCTGACTCTCCCCAATGGTAACCATAGTTTCTGTTCGGATCTATACCATAGGTATTTCCAGTTATATGTCTTCTGTTTTTTCTCCAATAAGAATATTCTTTCATAGAATATTCTACTCCATCCGGATTAACCATTGGTACAACCCATATTTCATTATTATCAACTATTTTCTTAACTTCAAGATCTTTGTCATAGTTTTCAATCAAATATTGTGCGATCGCGATTGGAACTTCTATCGATATCCATTCTCTGGAATGATGTGCACCCCAGAAAGCAGCTGTCGGTTCATCTTCATCAACACCTGGATTGTCAGAAATAACTAGAGCCCATATATCTCTATCTTCCCAACTCTTTCCAATAGAACGCATACAAACTATATCACTATGATCTTTTGATATCTCTTTCATAAATACAACCATTTCATCATAAGTATGATAAACACTGTCTTCAGAAATAGCTTTACCAATATATCTTGAGTATATTGAGTCCATATCTTTTAATAGAACAGTTGTTTGATAGGCATTTTTGAGAATATTATAAAAATCTTTTCTAACTATTATATCAACTGAATTTCCATTTCTTACATCAACTATCTCAGAGCCACTCGAGGCTAGAATATTAATATCAGATTTCGTAAGATCATCAATTCTAATAAACATAAGATCAGATGCAAATACAGAAAGTGAGATTATTGTAACCAATGTCAATATAAAGATCTTCTTCATACCTTATACTCCCTTTTACCTACTTATTATTAACTTTTTTTAAGTATAATACTGTTTTTAAAATATTTCAATAGATATTTTAAAACCACTTATTGATTATGAAATAAACAATCAAGTTATTGTTCATAAAAAACAATAACTATTTTCATGTATGTTATAATAATATGTACATTCCATTAATAAGATCAGGAGGTAAAAATGAAAAACATAGTTATCGTTTTTTCTAATAGATTATTTAGAGATGAAGAACTTAAAAAACCATATGAATACTTGAGCTCTAAAGGATACAATATCAAGTTAGCCTCCGATGCGATGCAGGAAGCATTAGGCAAATTGGGTATGACAATCAAACCTGATATGCTAGCACATAATATTGAAGAAAAAGATTTTGATGCGATTCTATTTGTAGGTGGTCCTGGCACAAAAGTATTTTTTGAAGATAGAGTAATACATAAGATCATTAGAAATTTTAATGAAAAAGGTAAATTAATCGGTGCTATATGTATATCTCCAGTAATCCTCGCTTTTTCAGGAATTTTAAGTCAAAAAAAAGCCACTGTATGGATTGATGGTAAAGATACTCTTGAAAAGTTCGGAGCGACTTATACAGGGAACGTGGTTGAAATACACAATAATATAATAACCGCAAACGGACCTAAAGCTGCGCTTGATTATGCCAAAGAAGTTGACACCTATCTTTCAGGTACTTAAACCTCTGCCATCAACTTTTAATTTTTCTAAAATATTCGACTCATTGTCGACTAGATACATATTATCAAATAGATTTGCCACATAGCATGCATGATTTGGTATTATCTCTATAACATCTCCAACCTTCAATCTCTTATCGGATAGATTTTCTATTATCCCATGTTCTTCAGATAATCTCTTTATTTTCATGTCTTTTATTATTTTATTAGAACCAGGTCTATCAAGTATCAATCCATAGGAATCCATAGTATTCATACTATGAGCTCCAAGATCAAGTCCCAGACTTTTTGATCCTGCATCTATGATGATCCTACTACCATGTTTTGATATCACACGACTTATGATTCTAAGAGCACATTCTTGCGAACTACTATATCCTATGTTTATTCCTATAGCATCGTTATACACGTAATTTCCAGGTCTTATATTTGTTATTCCTTCAGGAATAAATCCACTTTTCAAAGTAGGTGTCGATCCTAATGATATCTCTAGATCTAATCCAGTTTCTTTTTTTACAATTTCTTTTATAGTCAACATAGTCTTGTGTTCCTGCATGGCGATTTCATATACTTCTTCAACATTTTTACATGAATAAGAATGTCCTGCATGAGATAATATTCCTATTAAATTCATTACTTTTGTAGCACTTAACAGTTTTTTTATTATCTTTAGTGCAACTTCAGGTAAGACCCCTAATCTATTTAAACCAGTATCTATCTCCAGATAATAATCCACTTTGTCTATTGTACGGGATTTAAGATATTCATCTAAATTTTTTACTGATACTACTGAATCGAAAACTGGTATCACCTTAGTATATTCCAAAAGGTTTATAAAACGTTGATAGTTTATTTTACCGACGACCGGATAAGCTAATATGATATTCTTAATTCCTTGTCTAGTTAACAACTCCGCTTCTGACAATGTCGCACATGTTATAGCCTTAGAACCATTCGCAATCTGGGCGTTAACCAGGTGTGAACTCTTGTGAGTCTTAAAATGTGGAGTATTTTGAGCTTGAATTTTTTTTGCAAAACGTTGCATATTCCATATATTATGTTGTATAATTTTGTCATAAGCTAATAAAAATGGAGTGTTGATATCATATATATTAATCACTACTATTATATAATATTAAAAGCAATAGGTAAATCGGAAAGGTTAATTTAATATGATAAAGATCACAGAAGAAATTAAGAACGACATCATCATCGTAAAGATTCAAGGCGAGATAGAAAAAGAAGATGAACAGGAAATTGTTTCTTTCTTTGACAAAAAGACGGATGAAGGTAATAGAAAGTTTATTATTGACTCCAGTAAGATAGACTATCTTGGCAGTTCTACACTTGGTGTATTCTCTAAGATCTATCAAAAAACCTGTAACTCTGGTGGAAAGATCATATTTGCTGACCTATCCATGTTTGTAAAAAAAATATTTAAGATAACAACTTTTGATAAATTTTTTAATATTAAATATAGCGTAGAAGATGCTATTTCTGAATTAAAGAACTTTTAAATATCTCTATATTTTTCTGTTGATATCCTAAAAAAGGTAACAATAGATACTATGAAATTTATTAATGCATCTTTAAAAGAAGTATTAGTTCTGTAATGTCTAAATCTTGATCTCTTAGAATTATCTATTTTATATCCTTTAAGCGAGCAAAGTACAGCAAGTTCCTGAGCACATGAATACCTTATTCCTTTGAAAATCGGTTCAATATTTTTCATCATTTCAGGTGACATTATCCTATATCCAGTCTCTACATCAAAAAAAGACTTCCCTGTAATTATACTAGTCCAAAGACTAAAGATCCTATTTCCAATCTTTTTATATAGAGGATAAACTCCCATTATTCTTCCTATTAAAAGAAAATCAACTTCCATAGTCTGATAATAAGTTATATATTTTTCAAGCTTTGTAAGATCATGCTGGTAATCTCCATCGATTGTGATTAGAGGACCTTTATAGTCTATTTTATTTATATATCTAAATCCAATTTTTAAAGCTCCTCCCAAACAGGTATTCTTTTTTAAAGAAAGTATTTTAAAATTTTTCTTTTTCAGCTTTCTCAAAAAATCAAGACTACCATCGACCGAAGCATCATCAACAAATACAGCAAGATCTGAATCGTCCATATAAACATATAAATCTTTTGTTAATTCAGGCAAATGCTCTATTTCATTATAAACCGGAATCAGAAAAATTCTTCTATAATCATTCATATATTTACCTTTTTATATAATAAAGAGAATATTTTCTTCCCTCAAATACTCTTTTTATATTATATTTAAAAAAATTTTCAAACCCGTTTTTATTTATATAGTATTTAAAATTATTATTTGTAAATAAATAAGCTTTATTTTCGTCAATAGTATCATCAAGTATATAAAACTTTCTTTTATAAGCAATCTTTAAAAGATTTGCCTCATCATATTTACCTTTATACTCAGGACTATAAGAATAGAGTTTTGCAGGATTTTTTGAAATAATATCATTTATCTTTGAGATCTCATCAGGAAATTGAGAATATATTATAAAAAAACCGTGTATATATAAAAATATCAAAATCGTTAAAACACAATATTTAAACTTGTTTTCTTTTATAATTAGTATTAACAAATATACTAAAGGGAATATTAGATTAGTTAACCTATTTGCCTCAAAAAAAATAATATTATTTGATTTAAGATAATATAAAGACAAGATATAGAAAGAAAATATGAAACCCAACATAGTGATCGCAACTGCATTTCTTTTCAAACCATAGTAAATAAATACAAAAAGTACAAATATTCCTGAAAAAATATCAATATTTATTTGACTGGTATCCGTTCCGTATATCTGAGGCCTTGAAAGTATTTTCCCAATTGTGGCAAAAAAATATTTTATAGAATATGCGTTTGTTATTTTTGAAAAACTTGAAGATATATATTCACTTTCTCCTCTTACAAAAACATTTTTTTGAAATATATTGTTAAGATTCAGGAAAATTGAAAAAGAGATAATAAGCAAAAATATAATAATAATTTTTTTATGTTTTCTGTCTCTTCTAATCAAAAAATAAAATGTAATAAAAAACAAAGAAAAGTAATGTGTGAAAACAGCCATTATCAAACTTAATACCTGTTTTATTTTTTTCTTTTTTTTATTTATAAGGTTGTCATACAGAGCATATATAAGAAAAAAACTCATAAAAATATATTTAGAAGAGATAGCTACCTCATACAATAAAAAAGGATTTAAAAGCAAAAGAATATCAAAAAATAAGAAAAGGATCTTATTATTAAATTTTTCCAGAATAATCTGTCTTAATAAGATAAACGTGCATAAAAACAAAAAAACCGATAATAGTCTGAAAAATATTAGCCCACCTGTTATTTTAAAAGCTATAGCTCTTAAAAGAAAATAAACCGGTGAATGATCACCATGTTTCATTACAAGAATAAGCGGAGTAATATCACCGTGAAATACTTTTTCCATATCAAACCTATAATAAGATGATATCTCATCGGAAATAAAATCCCCCTTAAAAACTAAGACCATCAGGATTATAATTGATAAAGATAAAACAATCTTATTGATTAGCTCTAATCTTTTTATAAAGTTATACATATTGTCATTATCTCAATAACTATAAATCATAGTCAAATAATTTTACGTTTAGACGTTGGGACGTAACGTACTTCTTCAACGTCCTAACGTTATTACCGGATGCCTTAAAGTCCCGAAAGACTATTACCGATATGTCTTTGTATGAAAAAATTATATATTTTGGCTATTATTACTATATTTTTCACATCTTTATTTGCTCTTAATCAGGTAGATAATTTTAAAGTATGGGATACTGGCCAGGAAGGTGTTTATAGAATCACTCTGGACTGCAAGGAATCTCCTGATATTAAAGAGTTAAACTCAGGTTCTAAAAAGTATCTTATTCTTAATATTAAAGATTCTATTTTTAAAAAGAGCTCAGAGAGTTTCAGAATGAAACACCACGGTATAGAGTATTTTAAATTAGTTCAGTTTGATAAAAAAACCGTAAGATTAGTTGCAAAGATCACAAAAGAATATCAGACAAAGTTTTTAATCATGCAAAAAAACAGTTCTTTTCCATATAGGATAATAATAGATTATAAACAAAAAGATATAGCTTGCGATATAGCTACAGGTCTTCCGACAATTGTGATAGACCCAGGCCATGGTGGAAAAGACTCCGGCGCAATAGGTACAAAAGGAACTTACGAGAAAGATATAGTTCTTGATATTGCTAAACAACTTGAAAAGAAGTTATGGCAATCCGGAAGAGTCAATCCTGTTCTTACTCGAGAAGATGATACCTTTGTTGGCCTTAGAAATCGTGTAAGCCTAACCGAGAATAAAAACGCTGTTTTATTTTTATCTATACATAATAATGCTGAGCCGACCGGAAGAGCAAGAGGATACAGAGTATATGTTCTTGATGAAAATGGAAAGTCTGGAAAGACTCATGATATTGTTGCAAGTGCAGAAAACAAATCTTTTGAGATGTTTGAAGATATAAATGATGTAAAAAAAATGGATAAAAACGTCTTAGGTATTCTTGCTGATATTAAACTTAATCAGACTATTGCGAAGAGTATGCGTCTTGGTAATTTAGTGATCGATAGTTTTAAAAACGAGTTTTCAAATGTAGATATAGAAATAAGAAGAGCCCCTTTTCATGTGCTTAAACTTGCTGGTATTCCAGGAGTTTTATTTGAAGCAGGTTTCATTACTAACAAATATGATGAAAGACTATTGAAAAATGTCTTTTATCGTGAAAAAGTTGCTGAAGTTTTAAAAAGATCAATAATGTCCTATTTGACAGATAATAAATTGATAGCATGTGAACTGGAATCAAATAATCTACCGGAATATTATAAAGTAAAACCTGGTGATACTTTAATACATATAGCAAAAAGATTCTCTATAGACCTGAAAAAACTTCAAAAAGTAAATAATATTGAAAACCCATCACGAATAATGGTTGGTATGAAACTAAGAATAGTAGAATAATTTTTGGAATGAATATAAAAAAAGAGCCTCATGATAAGGCTCTTTTTTTTATTTTTTAAAATTTCACTTAGTTTTTTCTATAGCTTCATTAGCATCTTTTAAAAAAGCTTCTACACTTATTCCATGTGCATTTAACCCTTGTTCTACCGTTTCAAACTGTGCAGCCATACACCCAAGACAACCTAATCCATATTTCTGGAAAACAGGTATAATCTCCGGATGGTTTTGAGCAGCTTCAATGATAGGTGTATCTTTCTTAATCATACTATGTCCTCCTATGCTTCTAATTCGTTTACTTTCACTTGTTTTTTTGTTTTCTGTCCAGTATTAACAAATTCAATTACACCAGCTTTGGAAAGAGCGTTGATAAGGACTTTGACAGTTTTATCAAGTTTCTCAACTTTATTTTTAAGATATTTTACGTCCTTTTCCATTTAGCATCCCCCTTAATTTCAGTTAGAATTTATTATATCACTTTTTATATTAAATTTCAATAGGTATTATTATATTATGAACAGAAAGTAGGAAAATGGCAATAGAAAGCAGAAAACCTTTTTTAATGAAGAGTTTGGAGTTGTAAATTGGGAGTGTTGGTTTTATTTACAATAAATAACTTTAATAAAAAAAAGGCTGCCCCAATGGGCAGCCTTTAGTTTTTATTAAAACTTAAGCTTCTTTAGTCTTACTGTTTAAATCAGCTTTTTTTTTATTCTTTAGAGTTGCCTGTGCAGCAGCAAGTCTAGCAATCGGTACTCTGAAAGGAGAACAACTTACATAATTAAGTCCGATCTCGTTACAGAATTCTATTGATTCCGGTTCTCCACCATGCTCACCACATATTCCAAGAACTAGATCTTTTCTTCTTCTCTTTCCAGATTCAACAGCAAATTTCATAAGTTGACCAACACCTTCCTGGTCAATTGTCTGGAATGGGTTTCTTGGAAGAACTTTGTTATCTACATAATAAGTAAGGAATTTACCTTCAGCATCATCTCTTGAATAACCAAATGTCATCTGAGTAAGGTCATTTGTTCCAAATGAGAAGAACTCAGCATATTCAGCTATTTCATAAGCTGTAAGAGCTGCTCTTGGTATTTCGATCATTGTTCCTACCATATAATGAAGATCTACACCATGTTTTTTGATGATTCCATCAACTGTTTCTCTTGTCATGTCATGAAGTATCTTAAGTTCATTCACATGTCCAACAAGAGGTATCATGATTTCAGGTTTTGGATCTTTTCCTGCTTTTTTAAGTTCACAAGCAGCTTCTATTATAGCTCTTACCTGCATATTGTATATAACCGGGAAGGTAACTCCAAGTCTACAACCTCTATGTCCAAGCATAGGGTTGAACTCAGCAAGTGCTACGACTTTCTTAAGAAGTTCTCTTTTTTCTTCAAGAGAAGCTCCAGTTTCGTTTCTTTCTTCCATTCTTGCGATCTCAACCATAAGTTCTTTCTGATCAGGAAGGAATTCATGTAGTGGAGGATCAAGAAGTCTTACTGTTACAGGAAGACCATCCATAGCTTCAAATATTCCATAGAAATCATCTTTCTGGAATGGGAAAAGTCTTTCAACAGCATCTTTTCTTGCTTCATCACTTTCTGAAAGAATCATTTCTCTAACGATCGGTATTCTCTTTTCATCAAAGAACATATGTTCAGTTCTACAAAGTCCAATACCTTCAGCACCAAACTTTCTAGCATTTTTAGCATCTTCTGGAGTATCTGCGTTAGTCCATACACCAAGTCTTTTATTTTCATTAGCCCATGCAAGTAGAGTCTCAAACTCTCCTGAAAGTTCAGGATCAATAGTCTTAACTTTACCATCAATTACTTCACCTGTTGTACCATTGATTGTTAACCAATCCATTTTCTTAAGCTGTTTACCGCTTTTTGTTACAGCAGTTTCTGTCTTAAGATCGATCTTAAGGTCTTCACAACCAGCAACACAAGCTCTACCCATACCTCTTGCAACAACTGCTGCGTGAGATGTCATTCCACCTCTTGAAGTAAGAATACCTTTAGCTGCATGCATACCTTCAATATCTTCAGGAGTTGTCTCAGGTCTAACTAGAAGTACAGCTTCACCAGCTTCAGCAAGTTTAGCAGCTTCTGCTGAATCAAATATGATCTGTCCTGTAGCAGCACCAGGAGATGCCGGAAGACCTTTAGCAACAACATCGATCTTTTCGTTAGGATCGATCATTGGATGAAGTAGCTGATTAAGAGCTTCTGGTTCTACTCTTTCAAGAGCTGTCTCTTTTGTTATCATACCTTCGTTAACCATATCAACTGCTATCTTAACAGCTGCCATTCCAGTTCTTTTACCAGTTCTGGTCTGAAGAAGATATAATTTTCTATCTTCAATTGTAAACTCGAAATCCTGCATATCTTTGAAATGCTGTTCAAGTTTTTCATAAACTTCTAAAAGTTCTTCATAAACTTTAGGCATCAAAGGTTTAAGATCATCTATTTTCTTTGGAGTTCTTATACCAGCAACAACATCTTCACCCTGTGCATTAATAAGGAATTCTCCGTAATGTTCTTTATTTCCGTTTGAAGGATTTCTTGTAAAGGAAACTCCAGTACCTGAATCTTCACCTTTATTTCCGTATACCATTGTTTGTACGTTAACTGCAGTACCAAGTTCATCAGGTATTTTATTAAGTCTTCTATAAGTTTTAGCTCTAGGATTATCCCATGAAGAAAATACAGCATTTATAGCTCCATAAAGCTGATCTTTAGCATCCTGCGGGAATTCTTTTCCTTTTTCTTTGTTATAAAGTGCTTTATAACCGGATATAACTTCTTTAAGAGCTTCCGCACTAAGATCCTGGTCAAACTCAGCACCATGTTTTTCTTTAACTGAATCAAGAACTTCTTCAAATTTTGAATGTTCTATTTCGTCTATAACATCTCCATACATCTGTATGAATCTTCTATAACAGTCATATGCAAAAATCGGATTTCCTGTATTAGAAGCAAATGCTTCAACGTTTTTATCATTAAGACCCAAGTTAAGAACTGTATCCATCATACCAGGCATTGATATCTTAGCACCTGATCTTACTGATACAAGAAGTGGGTCGGTAGCATCACCAAGTTTTTTTCCCATAGCTTTTTCAAGTTTAGCTAGGTTTTCTTCGATCTCTTCTTTCATTCCGTCTGGATACTGTTTGTTTTTTGAAAAATATCTACAGTTTTCAGTGGTGATAGTGAATCCTGGAGGTACTGGTAATCCAGCCTTAGCCATTTCCGCAAGGTTAGCACCTTTACCACCTAAAAGATCTTTCATAGTACCGTCGCCGTCTGACATGTTAGCGCCGAAAAAATATACTTTTTTGCTCATTCCACCCTCCTGAGGTTTATAGTGATTTTACTCTTTCTACGATCTGTCCAAATGCTTTTTCATCGTTTACTGCAAGTTCAGCAAGCATTTTTCTATTAATATCGATATTAGCTTTTTTTAGTCCGTTCATAAATCTTGAATAAGAGATTCCATATTTTCTAGCAGCAATATTGATTCTAGTGATCCATAGTTTTCTGAATTCTCTCTTTTTAGTCTTTCTGTCTCTATATGAATATGATAGAGATTTCATTACCGCTTCGTTAGCTACCTTAAGAAGATTCTTTCTGGCAAGCCTGAAGCCTTTTGCTCTTTTAAATAATTTCTTCTTTCTTTTTCTTGATATTAATGCTCTTTTTACTCTTGGCATGTTCTCCTCCTATAATTAAGCTTCAAGCAACATTCGCTTCATTGTTCTTTCAAGTGATTTACCGACAATTATTGATTTTCTGAGTCTTCTTTTTCTTTTTCTAGATTTTTTTGTAAGGATATGACTCTTTCCTTCTTTCATTCTTTTGATCTTTCCACTACCTGTAATTTTGAGCCTTTTCATAGCTCCTCTTCTTGATTTCATTTTAGGCATGATCTATTTCCTCCTAATGGTTTTTTTTACGCTTCTGGTGTTACCTCAAGTAGGTATAACCTTTTACCTTTATTTATATTTTTTTCCACTTTACCAAAATCCTCAAGTTCCTGACCTATTCTGTCAAGAAGCTCTTCACCCTGCTCTTTATACGCATTCTGTCTTCCACGAAAACGCATATTGAATCTAACTTTATCACCTTTTTTTAAAAATTTTATAGCTCTGTTGATTTTAATATTGAGATCATGATCTTCAATATTAGGTCTTAGCCGTATTTCTTTTACATTAACTATTTTCTGTTTTTTTCTAGCTTCTTTTTATTTCTTTTCCTGTTCATACTTGAACTTAGAATAGTTAATGATCTTACATACAGGCGGTTTAGCCTTTGGAGCTATCTCAACAAGATCCAAACCATTTTCTTCAGCATCTTCGATCGCCTTGTTAATTGGCACTACTCCAACTTGTTCTCCTTCAGCCCCAATAAGTCTGACTTCTGTAGCAGTAATTTCTTCGTTAATACGGTAACTAACCTTTTTAATAACCCACCTCCAAAATTTTTAAAATAAAAAAACGGGCAGTAAAAACTACCCGTTTCATTAAATATATAATATACTAATATTCAATCTATTTACCATTAACGCACCTCATGGGCACTAGTGGTGAGAAACAGGCTGTTTCTTCTTGTGTCTGCATATTAATGTTTTTCCCGACTTTTGTCAAGTATACCAATTACCTTGAAAGATACCTTTAAAAAGTATCTGTGCCTCTCCTATGAGTATTATACCATCTGAAGATGTTTCCAGAAAAAGCGGTCCTCCATCAAATCTAAGCTTTATATTGCTTATATCCGAGAACTCTCTTAGCACTGAAAATATAGCAGTAGCTCCAGTTCCACATCCCATAGTAAAACCAACACCCCTTTCGTATACCTTTACTCTATAACAATCATCCTGTTTCATAATAAACTCTACATTATAATCGGGATTGTTTTTGGCGACCTCTACTATCTCAGATTCAATATAATTATCTTTTATATATATTCGATGAAGATTGCCAACATCAACTTCAAAATAATCCTTTTCTGTCTTAATAAGTTGTGGATTACCCATGTTTACAGCAACAGTATTATCCTGCTTTATATTAAAATGAAATGCTCCAGCTCCTGTTATTATATTGCCTTCACTCGTACCTTTCTCTTCATGCATAAGCCTTGCTGCGCAACGAAGACCGTTTCCACAATTTTTAGCATGACTTCCGTCACTATTAAAAAAATCTACCTCGATCTCATTATCAGAATTATATTTATAGAAGATCACACCATCAGCACCTATTCCAAATTTTCTTCTACAGACCCTTACAATATCTATGTCATGCTTTTCTGGTATAAAAACAAAATCGTTTCCTAAAGCGGTTATCTTATAAAACTCGAGCATCATTCCTCCACTTTGTAATATGCAACTGTTAGATCATCATCAAAACTCTCGCTTTTTTTAAATTCTCGAACTTTTTTTAGAATAAAATCGAAAATGTTTTTATGATTCTTCTTAAACATCTCCTGAAGACGATCAGATCCAAATATCTTGCCTTTTTCATTCATCGCTTCTACTAATCCGTCGGTGTAAAGAAACATCATGTCACCTTTTTGAAGTTTGACCATATCCTCATGATAGGAATAATTATCGAAGAAACCCACAACTACATCATTTGTGTGGAGTTCCTCAACAATCTTATTATTTCTGACTATTATTGGATAATTATGACCTGCATTACAATACCTGACAATATGGTTTTCAACATCCACCACTGCATAAAAGACTGTCACAAATACTCTTGTGTCAATATCTCCCATTATAAGAGTGTTTACTTTATCCATAACAGAAGATGGCGATAATTCTCTATAGGCAATAGAGCGAATAAGTGTCCTAAGCATTACCATAAGAAGTGAAGCCGGAACACCTTTTCCTGAAACGTCTGCTATTATCAGCCCTTTATGCTTTTCATCTATATCTATATAATCAACATAATCTCCACCTACTTCTTTTGCAGGTATACATCTAAAATCAACAGAAAAACCTTTTCCTTCAAGTTTTTTGTGAGGAAGAAGCTTCATCTGAATATCCCTAGCTATATTAAGTTCATGTGATACTTTTTCTTTTTCAATAAGTTGCGAACTTAATCTAAAGTTTTCAATCGTAATAGCGGTCTGGTTCGCGAGTATTTCAAGTACTTTTTTATCATCCTCGTTAAAATCTTTTCCATCTTTTCTATCAGAGACATTAATTATTGCTACTACATTATTTTTTATCTTGACCGGAACTGCAACAAAAGAACCAGTAGAATAGTTTCCTGAATATTTGCTTTTAAAAGATTTCTCATCATCTGAACAGACAAGATATGATCTCTTATGTTTTATAATATCCTTACTTATCCTACCTCTTTTCTTAAGTTTTAGATTCTCGACTCTCTTACGATTTTTGCCGATTATTCCAGATACAAGAAGATCTCCTTCACCATCATCGGATATAAGTAAAACTGATGCTCTGTTGACTTTCATCGAATATATAATAGTGTCTACTATCATCTTTAATAGTTCTTCAGCTACTACGGTGTTTCTAACGAAGGTATTTATACTATATAGAATATTAAGCTCATTACTTTTATTTCTTAGTTCTTCCTGAGTCTTTTCAAGCAGTGTAGCTGTCTTTGTAAGGTCTTTTACGAGTTTTGACTTATCGTATCTAAAAGTCTCTCGCTGAATGGCGATCTTTAAAAGTTCCTCAAAATTATTTACTTTCTGAGTAAAGAACCTTTCAAGCGAACCTGCTATTATCTCCACATTGTTTAGATCCTCTTTTTTAAAATTACCTCTTTCCTTGTCTGTAAGATATATTACAGCTACAACATTTTTTTGAAATCTAACCGGTACAGCAATAAAACTTTTTGTCTCATAGATGTTTAAATTATTCATATACTGAGAATACTTTGTCTTTTCAATATCTTTAATGAATAGAGACTTTGGTTTTTCAAGAAGTTCTTCAGTTACTTTTCCTCTTTGTACAAGATACAATTTTTTAAAAACTTTTTGATCCTTTATATCTATATTATACAAAAGATCGTTCTTTTCTTTCTTATCTATAAGTATTACAGAAACCCTTTTAGCTCCAATCGATTCACTTAAATAGTCAATTATTATATTGATTATCTCATCAAGAAAGAATTGTGTATCTACAATAAAACTCTTTCCTATACTATCTGATAGATCTTTTATTCTTTCTCTAAAATCATTGTTTATCTTCTCGAGTTGTTTACTTGTTATATAAACAGCTGATAAAATATCCGAACTACTGGAAAGGGTCTGATTTATATGATTATAGAATATTTTTTCTTCAAAATTCATAAATGGTTTTGAAAAAAATGCAGAGTTTTTAAGATCTTTTGCTAATCTTTTGTTTTTCTGCAATGAGAAGAATGCTACAATCCTATCTTTATCAAGAAGATCAAAACGTCTTGAGTTTTCATAATCAATTAAACAATAATCATAGTCTTTTGAATATCTTTTGGATAATATAATATTTTGATCTGAAAGAAGACCTTTTACTCTTTCAAACAACTTATCATCATTTGTATCAAAGAAGATCTTTTTTATATTATTCGTTCTGTTCATAATTTAAGATTATATCAATGACATCCTTTGGATTTTTTGAATTGATAAGTTTATCTCTGAATTCCGGATATCTTACCATTCTTGATAATTTTGCAAGTACCTGAAGGTATCCTGAAGATTTTTCAGGAGAAGCACCGATCAAAAAAATACAATGTACTTTTTTATCATCTAGTGCATCAAAATCTACTCCTGTTTTGGAAAGTCCCAGTGAAAGAACCACTTCATCTAGACCTTGCACTTTGCCATGAGGAATAGCTATTCCTTTTCCAATACCAGTACTGCCTAACTTTTCTCTGGCTATAACACTTTTTTTAAAGGAATCACCACAGGAGATAATATTTTTTTCTTTTAAAGAATCAATTAGTTCTTCTATTATGCTGTCTTTATCCTTTGACTTAATATCCATTATTATTGCATCTTCTCTAAGAACATTTGATAGTTCCATTTACACCTCCGATGAATCTTAAAAATATTATATACGTTTTCTCTGGAAAAAACTATCTTATTTACCTGAAATATATCTTACTGCTTCAATTATATCGTGTTTAATAATAAACACTTCCATCAAACCACTGATCTCGAATATATTTTGTATATACGGTCTGACACCAATAAAAACGACTTTTCCGCCAGATGAAGAAATATCTTTTATAACCGAAATAAATTGTCCGATTACAGCACTGTTGATATAAGGCATTCTTGCAAGATCAAAAATAATATTCTTTTCTCTTTGCCTTAAAAGATCATTAACAATATCTACAAAATCCTGAATATCATCATATTTTATGTTTCCATCGATTCTTACAACCGTGGAGTTTTTTAATTTATCTGTTGTAAATTTCATATTTTTTCCTCATTTAAATGATACTACTAGTAAATCTATAAAACAAGTTCTTGTCCAATATTGGGAATTGGGATAAAGCTGGATTTTGGATTTTGGGAAGATCAAAACCAACCCAAACACCAAATTCCAAACCCCACGATTTAAGGATTTTCTGGTTTTACTAATTTCGCTTCACGCTTAACCCTTTTCGCAATTTTTTTACGAATTAAAAAAAATACTGTTAGTCTCCGATAAAGGAAATATGAAAGAAAGTCTGTATTTAAGAAAGAAGATAACTGAACTTACCGAAAGAATATCTTTTTTAAAAAGGAAGATAGTTATTCTAGAACAGGAAAACCTTTCGTTAAGAAAAAGAATCTCTTCTAATAGAACATGGTTCCAAAAAATAAAAGATATTTTAACTGGAAAAGTAGTATTTGAGATCGAGATGCCATGGTCTAAAAAACAGGCTAGTAAAATAAGTGAAGAATATGAACAACCTGAAAAGATAAGAAAGATAGGTTGATCAAAATAGTATTCTAAACGTTTCCGGTTTGTTTCTCCTTAATATTTTCTCAGAAACAAGTGAGTTTTTAATTAATAATTCCCAAAGCCAAAATAATCTTGAATCTTTTTTTTCATTTATAAATCTCATTAGGTATTCATAATTTTTATAAAAATAATAAAAGTTTTTAACAAGATACTTTTCTTTCATTAGAGATCTCTCAAAGTAGGTGTGATAATGCTTGTTATACAACATATCTTTTACCTGATCGTATAATAAGGTGTTTTTGTAAGGATAATATATCGACACCTGAATAAGATCAGGTTTCAGGATCGCATTGAGGTATATACCTTTAAATATATCCTCTGTAGTCTCTTTTAAAAATCCCATCATATTAAAACTTCCTGTCTTTATTCCATTTCTTTTTAAAAGTTCGAAAGCCTTAAATATGATTTTTGTCTTAGGTGTCTTTCCAATACTCTTTCTGGTGCTTTCTGACCCCGATTCAATTCCCATAAGCACCTGCTCACATCCAGATTCTTTTAAAAGTTTTACCACATCCTTATCAACTTGTTCAACTCGCATAAGACAATGGTATGGAAGAGCTATCCTTTTATATTCCTTTACAAAATCATCAAGCCACTCCTTATTATCAAAGAAAAGATCAGACTGAAACTGTATTGACCTGATTTCAGGATATTTTTGAATACAATAAGCTATCTCATCACAAACATCTTTTGGACTTCTAAATCTCAGGTAGGTATCTTTAAAATAATATTTTCGTAAAACGCTATTTGAACAGAAACTACATGAGAATCGGCATCCTCTTGAAGTCATCATAGGAAGTCTTTTAAATAATTTATAATCATCAGTATTTTCAAAATCAAAGATATCCCTATCTCCAAATGGAAGTTCATCAAACTCCTTATGACATCTAACATTTATTCGTTCTTTTTTTTGTCCGCGTTTTATTACATTTGAAATATCAGATATTTTTTTATCGGATGATCTTTTAAGGTTTTCTATTATTTCTATCAACGCTATTTCTCCATCACCTATTACTGCATAATCAAAGCCTTTCAATCTATCAATAAGTTCAGGTTCTATACTTATGGCAATACCACCGATTATCGTCGTCTTATCAGAAAACTCTTTTTCAAGAAGATCATTTATGAGTATTATCTCAGAAAGCATATGTGTCGTGCTTGAAAGGCATATTATATCCGGGTCGTATTTCCTTATATCAGACTCTACCTTTTCAATATCTATTTCGTTTACAATATGAATAAGTCCTGTATCATGTCCATTTTGTTTTAGAAATGCACTAAGCTGACCTATACCATGATAGTATCTACCATTTATAAGCGTCAGATTGTTATATTTATTATATCCACTTTCAGGATATATGAACTGTATTCTCATTTTTTTCAAAACCCTTCATATACATCTCTAAAATAAGATGTATCAGTAATATGTTATATACATTCTTTCCAGAATATAACTCCTTTAATGTATTTTTTATATATTTTTCATCTATTATCTTTTTTAAGACTTGTCTTTTACATAGTGATTCTATACTATCTTCAAGAAATACTTTAAGCTCATTTTTAAAAAACCTGTTAAGTGGTGCTGAGAAACCCTGACTTGGTCTGAAGGCAAAATCCTTTCCAAAAATAGTCTCAATCCATTTCCTATATACATATCTTTGTACATAACCTCTTATTTTAAGTTCATTATCTATTGATGTTGCCATTTCAATAAAATTTTTATCTGTGTATAAAGCTATGTGTCTTTTCCCCGTCTTTTCACATATATTATTTATTACATAATTTTCATACTCTGTCTGCCAATACCTCATGTTAAACCAGGTAAGCTGATCTAAAAGTTCTTTTTGTTCTATGATCTGTGGTCTTATTTCGTCATCATTAAAAGATACAAAACCAAGAAATTCCTCAAAAGGTTCTATATCATTTTTTAATCCGTTCGTCTCCATATTCTCTTTAAACTTTCTCAGCTTTTCACAGTGAAAATATTTTATATCTCCACCAAAAAGCTCATCTCCACCCATTCCTGAAAATATATGTTCAACTTCAGTATTTCTGGCTACTTTGTAATAAGCTGCACCTGTATGTGTTGATACAGGTTGAGGAAATATATCTGGAATACTTTGCCAGAAATCTATAAAATCCTGAGGATATAATTTGAATATTTCTCTTTCAACACCTGTTTTTTCACTCACATAATCAGAAAAATCATCTTCATCATATTTCTCGCCTGGAAATAATACACTGAAAGCTTTTAGAGGTATATCAGGACAGTTTTTTCTTAAAAGATAAAGTACTGCAGATGAATCCATACCACCTGATAGAAAGATACCTGAATCTCTTTTTTTTATATTTTTTAAGGAGTCTTTTACAACTTCTTCGATCTCTTTTTTAAAATCATTAAAAGTGATATCTCTTTTCATAAATCTTATTTTGTACTTTGAAAGGACCTCTTCGTCCTTATTTTTCTTTATTTTTAATACAACACCAGGCTCAAGTGTCCTATAGTATTTATAAAAACAATATGGAGATGGTATATAACGATATTTAAGATAATACCTTATTGCCTTTTCACTAAGTTATACAGGGGTCTTTTCGGGTATATTTATATCAAAAGAAGCAAACGTATGATCTTTTTTATAATATATCTTATTTGTGGAAGTTATATCGCTAACTAGTATATATTCATCCTTCTCGATATCTTTTATTATTATAGAATAAAAGCCTCCAATATCATGAAACCTTTCAGGGCTTTCAATACATTCTAATATAGTATTTTCTGATATATCGTTTGAAGCCTTTATTTTTATTGAATATCTATTTTTAATATTTAACTCTTTAATCAAGTTCATCTTCAAGCCACCTGATATCATCTTTAATCCACGCTTCTTTATGTTCCTTATAAAGTTTTTTATAGAGCTTTAGTGATTCTCTATACTCTCCTGTCATCTTTAAAGCATAAGCTCTAAACTGTTTTTCATTCTTTGAATCCTGTTTTCTATTTGTAAGTCTTTTAATAAGTTTAAATTTTTTCAATTTAACTAGTACAACAAGAAGTTCATCTAGGATCTCCTGGCTTCTGTTCTTTTTTAATGCTGACTTTATATAGAAAAGAGCTTTCTTATGATTTCCTAATTCGTTTTCAATAACAGCAATATTTTTAAAATATAGAGGAATACTATCAGTATCCATGAAATTCAAAAACTGTTGGATTTTCAAAAGAGAAATATCAAATATTTTTCTTTCTTCTGATTCATTAGAAGCATTAAAAAGAAGTCTATTATCATAGGATAAGTTTAAAACATCGTTCAAATTTATATATTTACCTTTTATAAAGTCTTCTTTTTTATCTTCTGAAATAACAAATACAGTATATTTAGAGAAATACTTGTTTATAAATGTCATTATCCATTCATAGTTATACATGGATATACCTACTTCGTTATCATCGGGATCAGCCAGACCATATATCCAGTCAAGAAGTTCGTATTTTCGATTATAAATGAACACATCAAGTATATCTCTTTCTCCGGTTTCAGGATTATCCGCAGAATTTATTATAATAAAAACAGCTCTATTTTCCTTTATATAAGATGCAGTCTTAAGTCCAATCTTATGGTTTTCTCCTAGCTGCATCACAGAAACTCCTTATTCAATATTGCTTCAGGATCAATATTAAATCTTCTACAAAAATATAATACCTCTTCAAGAATAGCTTCATGAGAATTGATTGACTTTCTTACAGAGCATTCCTTACATAGACTTATTCTATCACATATATGATCTTCAATAAATGCTTTTAATTTTTTCTCAAATTCAAAAATAGTATGATCAAAGATATTAAAATCCAGATTCTCAAGCAAAGTATCATGACAACAAAAAGTTATTTTTCCAGTGGAAGCTATCACTAGATATTCAAATGGAGAAAAACATATTTTTTTAATTGTAGTCTTTTTATCTATTTCTTTATGATCGACAAATCCTTCATGACCTATATGTAATAAGTTTTCTCTTGTCTCTAAAAATAATCTATCACTTTCCAGAATATCTGTTTTTTTTATAGGATCCCATTTTCTGAAATAGATAATATGCTTTTTATTAAAATCAAAAAAGGATGTTATCTGATGATCAAGATCATTTTCTTTGAAAAATCTTATCCAATATTCTTTGAAATCCGATAGTTCAAATTGATTCTGTTTATGCACAATAAACTGAAGGACATGTATTATATTGACCTTCTCTTTCGTCTCAAGAATAATATTCTGTATATTTTCTTTAACTTTTTCTAAAAACGGATTTCCCTTTAAAGACATGTAAACATCTTTTGTATTAGCATCAACAGAATAATGTATTTTCAAAGGAAAGTTTATTTTTAAAATATTCTTAACAATATTTGTATCCATCTCTTGAGCATTTGTATGCAGCTCTACTTTTGAGAAAAGTTCTTTATTAGCTTCAAGTAGCTCCAGGATTTTTGGGAATTCTTCATGAAGAAGAGGTTCTCCAAGCCAGAATAAATGAATGTTTTCGAAAAAATATTCATTATTGTCAAAATCCTTAATAAGCTTTTTCAATTTATCAACATCTATGAAAAGGTTATCTTTTCCTCTAGAATCTTTTATTGAGTCGTTTTTTTGATTACAATAGATACATGCGTTCTGACAAACACTACTTGTCTCGATCATAAGATGTTTTATGATCTTTTTTTTCCTGATTCTTGCTTTGTAATATCTTTCTAATCCAAAAAGAGCCTGATGCTCTTTTGTATATTCATTTAAAAGTCCTAAGGACAAGTCTATAGATTTTTCACCCAGACATCTCTGACATAAAAACATATTCTCATAATTTCCCGATATATGAGAATATCTGTATTTTTTAATTTTTTCGGAGTCAAACCAAAGATCATATATATCATTTTTATTAAGATCACCCAGGGACATATCAAAAAATGAATCATTACAACAAATTGTAAGATCGCCTGATGAAGATACGACAGGAGATAACCAGGGACATAAACAACCCGGATTCTCCATTAGGGAACTTATATCAAGTTGAAATATATCATCTATCTTTATCGTCAACTCTTTTTCTTCTTTATCAAGAAAATCTTTAAGAAACAAATGAATATGTCTGGCATCTTTTGTGTAACAATCAAAGGTTAGTTTTGTCTTTCCATTTGGAATAATATCATCACTTATTTCTAAAACACTTTCTCTTTTAAGGAATTCTGAATTAACTTTTTCATTCCAATCAGCTTCAGAGTATATTGAGACACAGAAAGTATATATTTTAAATCTTTCCAGTAGACTTTTTGATAAAGCTATTTTCACAAACTATCCTTTAAACAGGTTCAGACATTGTAACTCTATTCTTACCCATGTTTTTTGATTGCTTCAACGCATCATCAGTAGCTTTAACAAGACCAGCCAATTCACCGTCTAAAATATATTCAGCTACGCCACCTGAAACTGTAAGATGCATCGTTCCACCATCTTCTAAAGGAAAAGTGAATTCCTCTATCTTAGCTCTAAGTCTTTCAGCAAAAAGCATAGCCATCTTAAGATCGGTCTCTGGAAGTATTAGTGCAATACTATCGCCACCATATCTAGCAGGAATATCGATATTCATTCTCAGATTACTTTTTATAAACCTTCCCAGATTCATAAGTACAAGATCTGCTTGAAGATTCCCATACTCTTCATTTATTTTAGAGAAATCATCTACATCCATTATTATAAGAGATAATTTCAAACCATATCTTCTAGCTCTAAAAGCTTCTTCCTCAAGTCTTGAATAAAAATGACTCTTAATATAAAGACCTGTAAGACCATCTGTTATCGATTCATTATACATAGTTGATTTTGATATAGCTGTTGATATATGACCAACTAATGCATGAAGAAGTTTTACGTCAAATTCATCAAACCCATTATCTGAGTTTTTATTAACAACATTAATAACTCCTACAATCTTATCCTCAACCTTTATTGGAACACATATTATGTTTTTTATCTTTTCATCACGCCATTTAGAATTTCCAAATTTTTTAAACTCCGGATCGTTAAAACCACTATTGACTATCATAGGAATTCCACTTTCAAATACTTTTCCAGCTATTCCTTCACCAGGTGAAATGTTTACAACATCAAGTATCTCACCTTCCAGTCCTCTAACTGTTTGAAGTTTTAAAAAACCTTCCTCTTCATCATAAAATAGTATTGAACTTCTCTCAGCATTCAAAGCCATAATAATATTATCCATGATTACTTCAATAAGCTCTTCTGAAGGTGTTGAGAAATTGATCTTTTTAATGACATTAAACATTATCTTCATATTAAAGATCATCTTATTATATATTTTTGCAAGAACTCCAAACTCATCACCAGAATGTATATCAACATGATTTTTAAAATCTCCACTTGCTAGAGATTTACTTGCCTGAATAAGAATCATCACCTTTTGTGAGAGTGATCCTGCTAGAAGATAGGAGAATAATCCGCCAAGTATAATACTCACGAGCAGAAATACCAACATCTTTTTTATAAATGCTCTTTCGAGGTCGGTGATAATACTTGATTTTAAACGTACTTCCATGACACCATACAGGATGTTCTTCTCAAGAATAGGTTCGACAACAATAAGTTCTTTTTTAAAGGAATGTAAGCCTTTTTTTGTATCGAAGACTTTATTAATATGAGAAAGCACCGATGCTTTTCTACTATTATTGATGTTATGCGGATTAGTCGAGCCAACATTTTTACGGGTATCATCATAAATATTGATCTCATTTATCGGGTTTTGAATCCTCAAAGATTTTATGTAATTTTGAATCACCGGATAATCATTCGATATAAGTGCATCTTTTATTGGTATTGAAAATCCTTGTAAAAAGAAACTTATATCTTTTATCTTTTGCTGTATAAGATTATCTTTTTGAAAATTAAGTGTATAATAACCAAATCCTGCATTTATAAGGATTATTAATCCAAATGTATATATAAAGACCTTTAATTTAATCGACATCTATTTCTCCTTAAATCATTTATAACCTAATACTTTTCTAAGGTTTCTGTATTCTTTTTCATTTGCATCAACGAATCCTTCAACACTAAGATCTTCTTTTATCTGCTCTGGTATATTTTTTATAAAATCTTTATTAAATATCTTTTTAAATTTTTCAGAAATATCTTTTTTTACAATTATTGGCTCGTTAAGAATATATTCAGTCCTATCCAGTATACGAACTCCGTTTTTTCTTTCTTTTAAAATAGTCTCAGGCGCATCTTCAAATACAGCACCTGCATCTACTTTTCCATAATAAACATTTTCAATCACAGAATCATGTGAACCAAGATATTTTATATCACTAAAAAAACTATATATATCAATACTATATTTATTCTCAAGAAGGGCTTTGGGAAGTATATATCCCGATGTAGAATTAATATCTGTAAAAGCAAAAACCTTTCCTTTCAGGTCTTTCATCTCATTTATATTACTTTTATTTGAAGTGATGATTATTCCTCTATACTTATCATTTCCATGTCTTACAGGTCTGAATATTGGTGTATAATCACCAAATTCATCAATATTTTCAACATAATGATTGGTTGCCGTCCAAATTACATCTGCATCACCTTTTTTAGCAATATCTACCACTTCTTCATAGGACTTTGCCACGTTTAATTTTATCTTATAACCCGTTTTTTCTGATAAATACATAATAAAATTATAATTCTCATCCATAACTTTAAGAGAATTTGCATAAGGCATTCTGAGGAATCTTATTAGCTCTCTATCCTTTTCTACAGTCGTCTGTTTATACTGTTTCCCCTGTACAACAGTATTGTTTTTATTATATAATAATATTAGACACACCAAAATTAACGGCAAAATAAACATCAATAATTTTAATATTTTTTTCATACCAATTTAGTAAAACAGAAAACAATTTTATTTTCAAGCAAAACAGGATAATCTCCGATAATAATGATGTGTAATAGGTGGAGGTTGTTAATTATGAAAAAAAACACATATTATTTTTTCTCAATTTTATCGCTTTTGATATTTTTAGTTATCATCTCGATAGGTTGTGGTGGAGGTTCTGAATTAACTATTCCTGCAAAAGAAGTAGTTATCAGACCTAGTTCTCCTGTTTCCGGAGAGATCATCAATCTATATACAGAGACAGCGGAAATATCATGGTATGCTTCAAAAGAAGTAGAATTTTTCAACGTTTATGTAAACGGTGTATTGAAAAAAACAATTTCAGAAAATGAATACTCAACAAGTGAAGTAACTACTAATAATCAAAAGATTTCCTATAAATTAAATGATCTTAAAAAAGATAGTTCTTATATAATATCAGTTAAATCCTTAAGCAGTAAAGGTGTAGAATCTGATAAATCAATGATATTTCAGATAAACACTATCGAAAGTGCATCTATACCTGTACCACCAAAATCATTAACCTTTGTATCAAGTACACTTAGTTCAGCTAAAATTAATTTTAACGAAGGGCAATATGCTGCAAAATATCAAATTTATATTGACGGTTTACCATATACTCTCGATAGCAAACCCGTTTACATCTTTAAAGCAGGCACCTATGAGATATTAAATCTTAACGCATCAACTGATTATGATATTACGATCAAATCCATCAACGGTTATGGTTATTCAGACACCTCAGAAGTCCTCGAGATCTCCACCGGATCATCTCCTTCTAAACCTACCATTCCTGTTGTTGGTACTTTGCTTGATAAATCAGTAAATATACAATGGAGCAGTGTTTTAAACGCAACCAAATATTTTGTTTATATAGCAAACATCTCAGCAGACCCTAACGCACAACTCTCCTTATATTCAACGGTTACAAACACAACCGCTATAATATCTAATCTTAGTCGTGGAACTACATATGATATTGCTATAAAAGCGTGGAATAAATACGGTGACTCTCCATATTCAGATACTATTGAGATCACAACAAAAAATATTCCTTCTACACCAACCGGATTAGCATTTACTGAATTGACCTTGACTAGTTTTAAAATAAGCTGGCCATCAGTATCAACTGCTGATTCATACAAAATATATAAAAACGGTCTTTTTTATGCATCTGTAAATGCATCAGCAAGTACTCCATCCTACACGTTGGGAAGTCTTTCTTCAGACTCGACATATGAAATACAGGTTTCTTCAGTAAATGAGTTTGGTGAATCGGATAAATCCACAAAAGAATACGTACACACCCTTTCAGAAGATGGTGACCCACCTGCTATACCTGCTGGTTTTACGATAACACCATCTAATATTAAACCTACATCGATGATAATAACATGGACGACTGTCCCTGAGACATCAAATTATCGAGTATATTATAATGATGTTTACGGTAATACCAATAATACATCATATCAGATTGATAATCTTACCCCGGATACATCTTATACTATTGGGATTGAAGCCTATAATGATTTTGGTTACACTACTAAACAGACTACAACTGTTTCTACATTATCCGAACCATTACCAGTTGAATCTATTGAAGTTGAATCAAAAAGTAAAAACTTTATAAAAATAAATTGGTCAGAAGCAGACGGAGCGAACAAGTATTTTGTTTATTGTAGAAGAACAGCACCTACAACTGCTGTAATTACTGAGGATACTGTAGAAGTTACAACCTACTCCTTCTCTGGTCTGACTTCAGGAGCTACTTTTGAGATAACTATTTATTCATCATATAATTCAAATAGACAGACAAGTATAAATAGCGGTAGTAATGAAAATCAGATATATGTCTTCACCCCAAGCACTCCGGATACACCAATAATATCAGGAGCAACAAATATATCACAAAATTCTGCAGATGTTACATGGGGATCCGTTTCAAATGCAGATTATTATAATGTATATAGAAAACGAATTCTTACCGAATCGACTTATTCACTTGCATCAGGTTCAGGTACATCTCTTACAACAACTACACTTAGTATAGATTCTCTTACTGTAGATTCAACATATGAGATATTGGTTACTGCAGTATCAATAACACCAACAGGCGAACATCTTGAATCAGCAGTTCAGACAAATGCTTTATCCTTTAAGACATTACCAAATATTCCAAACCCACCAAATAATCTAAGGTATGATGGACTTACAAAGGATACAGATGAAATCTTTGTATATTGGGAAAGACCAAGTTCTACCGATTATTATTACGTTTATGCACCAGGACATAACCCTGAAAGACAAAAAGTATTAACTGAATTTGTAAGATTAGATGACTGGTCTCCAAGTCCAGGTAGTATCATTCCAACTTCAACTACAATTGAAGTAAGTGCATACAATTATTTTGATTTAAATTCAGGTACTTCAGAGATTTTGATACCTCTTGATGAACTTACTACACCAGTTATCGGAATTCCTTATCCAGATGCAGTTAATACTGACACACAGATGTACGTTGAATGGGATACAACTGAGATATCAACTGCTTATTCATATATTATTAAACTTTACGATGATGATGCAGCTTCATATGTAGTTTTAGATAACGGACAGGAAGAAAAAGCATTAAATAACAAATATTATACTTTTACTAATCTAACTTCAGATAACAACTATACAGTTGAAGTTAAAAAGATTAAGAACGGTAAAGGAGAATCATTTACCGCAAGTAAATCATTTGCAACTAATTCAGCTCCTGATACCGTAGTATTTGAAGCTATCACTCTAGCAGATTATAGTACAAAAGAGATAATAATAAATTGGGATAGTGCAACACCACATGCACTACTTGCAGATTATAATACAGATACATTTGAGATCTATGCGAAACAAAGCACATCAACAACATGGAAATTAATAGCAGAAGTAGAAGATGATGACATTGATACAGGTGGAAACAATCCTGCATTCACTTATACTATGAACAAACTCGGTGATACAGGAGCTGCTCCACCACTTTCGGCCGATACAACTTATGATATAAGAGTTGTTGCTAAGAATTCAATAGCTTCAAGGACTACTACTTTAGAAGATACTTACAAAACAGATTATGCTGTTGATACTCCTTATAACCTTACCGTTCTTGACAAAGGTCTGGATTTTATATATCTAAGTTGGGAAATCGATTCCTTTATGTCTAATAATGATCGTCCTGATACTTTCGTTGTAGAATGGGATACAGGTAGCAGAGTCGTATCTGGAGATACATACGAGATCTATATTGGCAGCCTTTTTAGCAGTACTACATATAATATAAATGTAACTTCTGTTAATCCAACTGATACAGATCATGCAGTAAGTACCCCTACAAAAGCAGTCAAGACAGGTTCTATTCCAGATGTACCAATAATTACTGCAATAGATGAGATCACTTCTTCTTCAATGAAAATAGATTGGTCAGAAGGAAGTTTTACAGACTATTATATAGTTAGATTAACTGACGGAACAAACGAGATCACCTCTAACGAGTTATCAGCTGTAACCGAATATACTATGACCGGTCTTGACTATAGAACAACTTACACTGTGGAAGTACAGGCTTATAACACTTACGGATACAATAGTGGAGAGGCATCGAAAAAAATCACAACAAAAGCTAAATTCGATGTTTTTGAAGATAAGATAACAGGTGGTGCGATAAATACCTCATCTCCATATAACCCTTATATTAGTGTTGCACCAAATGGTGATGTTGTATTTTCAAAACCTGGAAATATTGGAGATGGAACTGAACTTGTTTATAAGATCTCTTCCGGTTCGACATCAATCACTGATATTACTTTAATACCTAACCCGGATGGAGGAGCTGATCCAACAGGTATTTGTATAAATGGATCAAATATTTATTCAAATATACAAAGCACAGCATTAAATTTCCCTCATGCATTTACAGTAGCTGGTGGTAATGATGGTTCTACTGATGCTTATAATCTGATTTTGGATACTATTGCTACCTCATGGGGAAATTCATATGATTTGATCTGGGATGAAACAAACACCTCGTTATATGCTATAAGTGAATATGGTGGAGATGCTGACCCTGATCTTATTAAACTCAATGATATAGACGGTGCTGGAGATGGTTCACTTGAGATAGAGGTAGTTGCAACTGATACAGGTGCACAAAACCTTGCTTTAGACGAAGATGGTTATCTGTTAGTGGCTAATCCAACTACAAAGATCATATCAATTTATGATACTAATAATATATCATCTACCCCAATTGGAACAATAAACCTCTCATCATTCACTATAGATGGAGTATATGGTATGGCAACAAACTTTGATGGAACAACAAAATATCTTGTTGTCGCATGTGGCAATAAAATACTATTTTATTCTGGAACCGGTTCGAGTTATACAAACGACCCAGACCTTACTTTAGATTCATCAAATCCATATACAACTACGGACCCAGATGATGGTCTATCAAGCGGATTCTCTATTAGTGGAACAACTGTAGGAACAGGCGGACCAAGTAATGCTCGTGGTATAGCTACTCTTGAAAGTGGAGCAACGCCAGTATATATAGTAATTGATAGTGGAAATAACCAGATCATTAAAATCAAAGAATTTTAATTAGAGATTGATTTAAAAATAAAAAAGGGACTGATCATCAGTCCCTTTTTTCTATAATTTTATGATATGAATTCGGATGAATCTCCAACATTGACTTTATTATATCTATTTTTGAAAATCGCATTCTCTCCTATTAGCGATTCTGAAAGTAAAGCATTTTCAAGTATTGCATCCTTATTTATAATACTTTCCCTTACTACAGAGTTTTTTATCTTCACTCCTGAAGCAATAGAAACATTTGGTCCTACAACTGAATTTTCGATTACTACACCATCTGCTATTGCAACTGGTTTTTTTATAACAGCATTCTTAAAATTATAATCTTTTTCCTTAAAATATATATTTAAAAGCTGCCTGTTTGTATCGAGTAAAGTTTCTGGTTTCCCACAATCAAGCCAAAGAGGACAAAGAGCATCTTTAAAGTTGGCTCCTTTTTTTAACATTCGTGCTAAAGCATCGGTAAGTTGATACTCTCCTCTTGTCTTTATATTGTTATCATAAATGTATTTCAGACTTTCATGTAGGAGTCTAGTATTACTTATATAATAGATTCCTATAATCGCTCTGTTAGAAACAAATTTTTCAGGCTTTTCAACAAGTTCTTTTATCCTATTATTTTCACTTACAACAACTCCAAACCTTTCGGGATTATTGACTTCTGAGGTAACTATCACACCATCTATATCAGGTAGCATTATCTTTTCAATATCCATCTCAAATAAAGTGTCTCCGAGCATTATAAGTACAGGTTCATCCAGATTATCCATCTTATTCATCGCTACATAAATAGCATGACCCAAGCCTTTTCTTTCTTTCTGATAGACAAACTTTGATTGAAAACTATAATTATTCTGAATAAAATCTACGATCTTATCACCGAGATAACCTACCACAAATACTACTTCTGTAAGATCCTTCAAATCCTTTATCTTATCTAATATATGACCAAGCATTGGTTTCCCGGCTACCTGAACTAAAGCTTTGGGTACAGTATATGTATGTGGTGCAAGTCTTGATCCTATACCAGCAACTGGAACTATTATTTTCATTTAAAACTCCCCTTCAAACCATCTTTGTATACTTCTTCTATTTTTACTTTTTGTATACTTCCTTCGATTGGTCTCTGATTGCTATTTTTTATATATACTTTTATGTAGTTTTCACTATATCCAGTATAAAACTCATATTCATATTTTTCAACTAGAACAGAAAGTGTACTATTTATATATTTTTGAAGATATTTTTTAAGTACATGTGCTTGAACATCTCTTAACTGAGATGCTCTTTCCTTTTTTTCTTTATTTGTAAGATATTCCTTCATATCATATGCTTTAGTCCTTTTCCTTTTTGAAAATGGAAAAGCATGAACAAGTATAGGTTTATTTTCTTTTATAAATTTGACACTTTGATTAAATTCTTCTTTAGTCTCTCCAGGAAATCCAGCAATAATATAAACAGAAAACTCAAATCTTTCGATTTTATCTTTTAAAGTTGAGATGAGTTCTTTAATTTTTTCAACCTTATAATTTCGTTTCATAAGTCCAAGTATACGATTATCTGCTGATTGAAGTGATAGATGTAAATGTGGTGCAAATTTTTTACTATTTGAGATAGCATTGATAAACTCATCGTTTATATCATCAGGCTCTATAGATGATATTCTAAACCTTTGAATATCAGGGTTTTTTTCTATAATCTTGATAATATCGGATAGTCCTTTACCTTTGTAGGAATACTTATTGATATGAGTACCTGTCAATACTATTTCTTTATAACCATTTCCTGCAATAAATTCGATCTCTTTTTTAAATAGGTTAATAGGTTTTGAATACATCTTATTTCTCATAAGTGGAACAATACAATAAGAACAAAAGTTCTTACATCCTTCCTGTATCATAACAAATGCTCGTGAATGGTCATGAAATTCTGATAGATATTCTATGTTTTTATGATCTTTTTTAAAGATCTCATAGATTTTTTCTCTTTCCCTTGTGTGAATCTTTCTATAACAATCTATATCTATATCCTCTTCAAAGCAACCTGATAAAATTATTTCCGAATTCGGTTCTTCTCGTTTAATACGATTTATGAGTAGTCTGGATTTTCTTACCGCATTATTTGTTAATGAACACATATTGACAATAATATAATCAGGTTTTTCATCAGAATATTTCAGTCCTATCTCCTCAAGATTCTCTCTAAGTAAAGATGAGGTGTACTGATTCACCTTACAACCGAAGGTATATATTTTGAAAGTGATTTTTTTGTTTATCATAGTTTTATAAAGGTGTCCTTTCGGTGTGGTCAGGTCGAGTATGCATAGCATTTTCTTGGGATCGACTCTGACCCCTACTATTACAACAGAAGGTATATATTTTGAAAGTGATTTTTTTATTTATCATAGATAGTATAATAAAGTTATTGTTTGCTGAAAGCAAACAAGTTATTGCTTAAATTTTATTTAACCAAGTTATTGATAGTATCTATCAAGTTATTGTTTGCCTTGAAAACAAGTCTCGGATTTTATTTAAATAACAAAGGTTTTAGGGGTTAGGGTCGGATTCTTTGTTAATAAAACCTTCCCTCATACCTCACACCTCATCCCTTATCCCTGGTTTCTATTACCCGTTTCGCTTCACGCTTTACACTTTACAAAAATCTTTCTTTTCCATGTTTTACTGCATTTCATATCTAAGTATCGATAGAAATACTAATGCTGCGGTCTCTGTTCTTAATACATTTGCTGGTAATTTTACAGGTATAAAACCTTTTTCTTTTAATTCTTGTATTTCTTCTATTGCAAGTCCTCCTTCACTACCAACAATAAAATTTACAGAATTTATATTTCTATTTTCTTTTATTACCTGTCTTAAATTGTTATCTGCTTCATGCCATAATATTAGATTTAGTCCTTCTGCTGGTTTTATATCTGATATATCAATAATATCTTTTATCTCTGGCATATTAGGGTTATGACTTTGAATACATGCTTCTTTTGCAATCTTTTTAAAACGTTCTTTTTTCTTCGATTCATATTTAGAAACTGAATTTTTGGATTGGAAAGGAGTGATTGAGTCAATCCCTATCTCAACTACCTTTTCTATAATATATTCAAATTTCTTCTTCTTTGGATACCCCTGATAAAGATTAACTTTTATTTTAGTTTCGAATATATCTTCCTTATCAAGTATTTTAAATTCAGCTCTTTTTTTCGATAATTCTGATACCTCACAAAGATATATAGCATCATCAAAGACAATTCTTAGTCTTTCATCACTATTAAGTCTAAGTACTTTTAAATGGGTTAGATCATCTTTATTATCGATTATCAGTTTATCGTTTTCTTTTCTATCAGCAAAAAAGAAAAACATCTCGTTCTCCTATTAAAAAAAATTTGGGATTTGCGATAAAACTGGATTTTGGATTTTGGGAAAATTATAACCGCAACTCCCCACTCCCAATTCCAAATTCCCCACTAAATAAGCAGCAAATTCCAACCCCAACGAATTTTATATTTCTCTGCATTAGTCCACATTACCATTTTACCTAAATACCTTATTACCTTAGTACACGTTTCGCTTAACGCTTTACGTCTAGGTAAACTTGATCTTAACATTTTTAAATAATACCTTTACCACAATAAGAAAAGGTATTGAAAGAAACATACCTATTATTCCACCATACATACCACCGGCAATTAAAAATAGAATCACAAATACTGGTGATAGATCTAAAGTTGAGGATAGTATCTTTGGTGAAAGCAAAAAACCATCAACAGCCTGAACTATCATAACAAGAATGATTATTTTAATTATTGCTATAAGAAGCTCCATAGTAAAACCAAGTTTTAAAATAGAAAATAGTATTGCAATAACAGTACTTACAATAACTCCTAAATATGGTACAAGATTAGAGATCCCAGCTAAAACACCTAAAAGCAATGGGAAATCAACTCCGATTATAAAAAATCCTATACCCATTAAAAATCCTAATATTATACAAATAACCAATTGTCCTCTAAAAAATTTAGATATCTCTTTTTCTATTTGAATTACTATTTTCATTGCCTTGCCTTTACCTGGTAATTCCCAATCCATAAGAACGGATACTATCTTTTTAAAATCTAACATAAAATAAAATGTTATAACAGGTAAAGTAAAGACCCACATAAAACTAGAAATAAATTTAGAAATATTGTTTGATATCATACTTCCAGAATATTGAATAAAATCTTTAAACTTATCCATTATAAAGTTCACTATATCACCTTGCGAGACATTGATCTTCTGAAGAAAATCATAAACTATTACTGTCTGCTTACTGTTAGATATCTTATCTATTGTATCTTTAAAGTTTTGGCTGTAAGTCCCTATCTTTTCCTGGAGAGTACCAACTTCCTGTAAAAGCGAAAGAATCAACGGAAGAACTATTAGAACAAGAACAAGCACCATCAAAGCCCATATAATAACAACCGATATTGTTCTGGATACTTTTTTCTTTTCTAATTTTCTAATAAGTGGTTCAAACATATAAGCAAAGAAATATGAGATAAGAAACACTAATAATAAAGACTTATAAAAAACAAATAATAGAGCTGACACAATAATCAGCCCTATAATAAAAAGTATTTTTGATAATCGATTTTCAATATTTATCGTCAGCATCTTTTAGACTTTCGTAGTAAAGGATCTTTTCATCGACCGCTTCAGCCACTTCCTCCAACTCTATAATTGATTTTTTTAGTTGTTTGATCCTTTCTTTCGATAGTTCATCAAACTTTTCTTTTATCTTAAGTATTTCAAGAATACAATTCTTATATTTCTTTATCTCCATATCAAGTATTATTTTTCTTAAATTAAAGAATACTGCAATAAGAAGAAAACTTATGATTAAATTAACAATTGTAAGGATTAGTACATAGTCAGTCATATGTTATATCTTCCATTTTATGATTCTTTTAATTTAACTACGACTTCCTGTCTTATCTCGTTGTACAACTCATCATTTTCTTTTAAATAACCAGATACATTGTCTTTTCCCTGACCTAGTTTATTATCTTTATAGGAATACCATGATCCAGCTTTGTTTATTATATTATGCTCTACTGCAAGATCTATTGTCTCGGAATAAGGACAAATACCAATACCGAAAAGAATGTCAAATATAGCAGCTTTAAACGGCGGAGCAACTTTATTTTTAACAACTTTTGCTTTAACTGTATTTCCTATTGAAGAATCACCAACTTTTATAGTTGTCTTTCTTCTTATATCTATCCTTACGGATGAATAAAACTTTAATGCTCTTCCACCAGGAGTAGTTTCAGGATTACCAAACATAACTCCTATTTTTTCTCTTATCTGATTTATAAATAATGCAGTTGAATTAGATTTTGAGATTATTCCTGTCAATCTTCTTAAAGCCTGTGACATAAGTCTTGCCTGAAGTCCGACAAAAGAATCACCTATCTCACCTTTGATCTCAGCAGCTGGTACAAGAGCTGCTACTGAGTCTATAACAACAATGTCGACTGCTCCACTTCTGATAAGCATTTCAGCTATCTGAAGAGCTTCCTCTCCACTTGTTGGCTGTGATATAAGAAGATCTTCAACATTCAAACCAATCTTTTCTGCATAAGTTGGGTCAAAAGCATGTTCAGCATCTATAAATGCAGCAGTTCCACCAGTTTTTTGACATTCAGCTACAGCATGCATAGCTAGAGTAGTCTTACCTGAAGATTCAGGACCAAAGATCTCAACTATTCTACCTTTTGGAAATCCACCCACACCAAGAGCTCTATCTAAAGCAAGCGAACCAGTTGAAATAATATCCATTTCTGTCTTTGTAGGTTTATCACCAAGTTTCATTATAGCACCACTACCAAAGTTCTTTTGTATTTGTGATATTGCAAGTTCCAGAGCTTTGTTTTTACCTGATTGTTTAGATGTTTCATTTTCTTTCTGAGTTTTAGCCATTGTTTCCCCCTTCTCTTGTTAAAAGCAGGGATTTAAAGCTGGTGTTTGGGATTTGGTGTTTGGGAAATTCAAGTCCTTTCCTAATTCCTAAATCCTGTTTCATCCCTAAATCCTGTCTTTACTGCTTTTATATATTTTTTATTTAATTAATTTTATTAAAGCTGTGATTTAAAGCTGGGTTTGGGGATTTGGTATTTGGGAATTTCAAGTCCTTCCCTAAAACCAAATTCCAGTTTCTTCCCAAAATCCTGCCTTTGATATTTTAGCATAATCGCACTTTTAATAAAAACGAATATTTACTAAAAATTCAGAATTGAAGCTATAAAAGAGTTTCCCGATAATTTACCGAAATTATTTTACCTGAAGACATTTAAAACCAGAATGTAGAAAATCTTTTTTTAGTTGCTTTCACCGTTTCCTGTTCTAATGTTCCCAGTTTCTACCCGTTTCGCTTTACGCATTACGCTTCACGAAAATTTCAACTGCTTTTATTGAGTTCCTCCAATAAAAAACTTATTGCTTTTTTCGTAGTCTGCTCCCTAATCGACTCTCTATCACCCATAAATCGATACTCACAAACTTTCGTTTCATCTGAGTAATAAATCCCTATAAAAACTGTTCCAACTTCTTTTCCTTCCAATGAATCAGGTCCTGCAACACCTGTTGTGGAAATCGATATATTTGTATTTAGTGATTTTGCACAGTTTTTAGCAAGATATTCAGCTGTCTCATAGGATACCGCGCCTTTTTCTAAGATTATATTTTCAGGAACATGAATTAAATTTATCTTTAACTCAGACGAGTACGCCACAATAGAACCTTTAAAGAATTTAGAAGCTCCTTCTAATGAACAGATTGTTGATGATAACATACCACCTGTTAAACTCTCACAGGTTGATAAAGATAAGTTTTTTTCAATAAGAAAATGCTTTAGGCATTGTAGATTTTCCATATATATCCAGCAAATTTAAGTATACAATTAGCAAATATTCCAGCTACAAAATCATCTGCCATTATACCTATACCACCTCGAACATTTTCCAGACCCGATATAGGATATGGTTTTGCTATATCAAATATTCTAAAAAGAACAAAGCCACCTATAAGGTAATAAAAGAAGTATGGACCAGCTAAATTTAATCCCCAGAAAGTAACAAGGATTCCTGTAAATTCATCGATAACTATAAATCCAGGATCTCGTTTTCTCTCGTTTTTCTCTATAAAACTACCTGAAAGCCACCCAATCACAAAAAGAACTATTATCAAAAGATTATAATAACCATCACTGGTATTCAGATTGAAATAATAAAGATAATATACAAATAAAGTTGCAACTGCTGAACCAGCTGTACCCGGAGCGAAGGGAAAATATCCTACCCCAAATACTGAACTTAAAATATATGAAAGTATTCTCACTTTTCTATCTTCCTGTTTTTAATATAGTAATCTAAACCTGAATATACAGTGAAAAATATGCTTAAACCTTCAAGTAATCTGATTATATAAAAATAATTAGCATTAAACAAATTTGTATAATGATTATTTGTTAAAAATCTTAAAAAACAAATCTCGAATGATACAAACACGAGTAAGGTTATAATATGTATTAGCTGAAATGTAGTCTTCCATTTTCCTAGTCTCGATGCTGCAATTACCTTTCCCTGTTCAATGGATACAAGTCTAAGACCTGACACAAAAAACTCTCTGCTTATTATTATTATAGCTGTATAGGGCAATATCATCTTATAATAAAGAAGACATATCAAAGTTGAAGAAACTAATATCTTATCTGCTATTGGATCCCATAACTTTCCAAAGTTACTTGTCATACCATATTTTCTGGCATAATAACCATCCATACCATCGCTTATCGCACCAAGTATGAAAAGTACAGCAGCAGCGATTTTCAAGAAATCTTCCTGAATTCCTTGGATTCCAGTATCAACAACAAAGAATACTACTATAAACGGAACAACAATAACTCTAAAAAATGTAAGTTTATTAGCTATGTTCATATTATCACACCGAAAAGATCATACTCTGATGCTTCTTTAATCATCACTTCAACAAAATCTCCTGGTTTTAATTCCTTTTTACTTTCAACAAAGACAAATCCATCGATCTCCGGAGCGGACATATATGTCCTTCCAACATAGACACCATCATCGTTCCCATCTATCAAAACTTTAAATCTCTTTCCAACAAGACTCTGATTAAATTCAAGAGATACATCCGATTGTGCTAACATTAACTCGTTTTGTCTTTTCTGCATCGTATCCTTATCAACCTTTGGCTCCATTTCATAAGCCCTGGTTCCTTCTTCATCAGAATACATAAAAACCCCAAGTCTTTCAAGTCTTGCTTCCTTAATAAATTCCAGATTTTCTTCAAATTGTTTTTGAGTCTCACCTGGAAATCCTGTTATTAAAGTACTTCTTATAATTAGTCCAGGGATATTTTCTCTAAGCCATCTTATCTTCTCTATTATTTCTTCTTTATTACCTCTTCTGTTCATTGCCTTTATGATATCAGAAGATATATTCTGTATAGGAATATCAAAATATTTACATATTTTTTCATTTTCATTTATTACTTTTATTAGTTCTTCATTTATATCCCAAATATTTAAATACATTATTCTGATCCATTCAATGCCAACTATCTCAGATAACCTTTCAAGTAATTCGGATAATCTATATTGCGAGTATAGATCAACTCCATATTTTGTTGTTTCCTGCGCAATAACGATAAGTTCTTTCACACCTCTTTCCGCAAGAGTCTCAGCTTCGGAAATAATACTTTCAAATCTTTTCGATCTATAGTCTCCTCTTATTATAGGAATAACACAATAAGAACAATAATTATTACATCCATCTGCTATCTTTATTTCTGAGACATGTTGCTGCCTTGAAGACCTGGAAATAGTAGAATCGAATATAACTGGTTGGTCCTTGTTTACTTTCAGTATCCTTTTCTTTTCTTTAAAAAGTTTTTCCATTGTCTCATATAGCTCTTTAAAAGCATAAACACCAAGGACAGCATCAACTTCTGGAATATCATTGAATATATCTTCCGGATATCTTTGAGATAGACATCCTGTCACAATAAGAAAGATATCTTTTTTTTCTTTTTTTAACTCTGCATAGAAAAGTATTGTATCTATAGCTTCTTTTTTTGCACTTTCTATAAAACCACATGTATTGACTATTATAAAGTTTGCCTTTTTATAATCATCAGTATATTTAAAGCCTTTAGACTCAAGAACCGAGCCCATCAGTTCAGCATCATTTGAGTTCTTAGCACAACCAAGCTTTTCTATATAATATTTTAACATTAATTTACCCTGTGTGTAGTTATTGTTTGACTTGCAAACAAGTTTCGGACTTATTTAAATAACAGCAGGGACTTGGGATAAAACCGGATTTTGGATTTTGGGAAGATCAAAACCAACCCAAACCCCAAACACCAAATTCCAAACCCCACGCTTTTTCTATCTTCTGCTTCTATCTGTTCACTGTTCTACTGTTTTTAAAATTATTCAATCTTCATTATTAATTGTTAATTACAGTGCTTATGGGTCAGGCTGAGCTTTGTAAGCTTAATTTTGGGAACAGCCAGACCCGGCACTGTTCACTGCTTCTTCGCTAGATTCTTCTCAATATATATAAGTGATCTTCTAGCATCTTTAGCATAAGATGAGTTAGGTTTCAATTCTATTACCCTGTTATACTCTTTCATCGATTCCTTAAGCATATTCTTTGTCTTGTATAATGAAGCAAGTTTAAAATGCGCCTCAACCAACTGATTATCAAGAGTTATTGCATTTCTATACTCTTCCATTGCCTCACCTTTCATATTGACCTTAAGGTTCTCATTATAGGCTTCAGCAAGTTCAAAATGTGCATATGCATTATTGGTATCCCTTTCAACTGCTTTTTTTGCAATATCGATAGCAGCACTATAATCAGGTTCTTCTGATTCCAGTCCTTCCTTATCAAATAATCTTCTCATTGCAAAATAAGGCCATAGGAAATCAGGATCTATAGATATTCCCATCTTATATGCAGATACTGCTGCAACTTTATCATCAGTAGATAATGTTATTGTTGGAATAAGTTTAGTATTTGCATAACCGTAAACAAAGTAAGTCATTGCATCCCTATTTTGATTCTCGGCTTCTTCTTTAAATTTCTTCTTATAATCAAAGAACTTTTTCTCTTTCTCATCAGAATTATTAAATCTATCATAGAGAGCATCAACATAACATACAGCTGCATGTCCATCATATGGATCAAGTTCGATTATCTCATGATATATCTCAGATGCTTTTGCATAATTTTTCATAACAACAAGAATCTCTGCATATTTATGCATGACATCAAGATTGTCCTCATCCTGAGATTTTATTATCTCGTATAAAGATGATGCTTTATCAAAATCTCCCATTTTAGAATAAGTGTCAGCAAGAAGCTCTCTATAGAAAAGATTATCTTTATCCATATCACATGCTTTTTCAAGCTCTGATAAAGCTTTTTCTTTAAGATTTGCTTCTGTAAAAGCACTTTCCGGTATCACTGAATATAAATACCCTAGTTCAAAGTGTACCATAGGATCTTTTGCATTTGATTCAACTTCTTTCTTATATTTTTCAATAAGCTCTGCAATATGATTTCCATCATATTCTTCGTTGAATATCTTTTCCCTATAGGAATCTATTAATGTCTTTTTCAGATTCATATTAGTCTTATAAAATTCTGATGCTTTTTCAAGATATTTGATAGCTTTATCAAACTGTCCCAATCTAAAAGCAAGCATACCGGCTTTGAGATTTACTTCTTTAAAGTTTTCAGAATCATCAATATCAAGGACTCTTTCATATTCAAAGAAAGCTTTACTAAATATTTCCTGAAGTTCATATATTTTTCCAAGTCTATATCTTGCTTCAAGATAATTCGGATTTATCTCAATGACAGATTGATATTTCATCATCGCATTCTCTAGATCGCCATTTGCCTCAAATTCTCTTGCTGCAGCTAGATGTTTATTTATTTCCTTATCAGTCTCAGCTTGATGCATCTTATCAAAGAACCTTTTTGCCTGAGAATTGTCAGGTTGAAGATTTAAGAGTTTATCATAGATAGTCTTAGCTTCATTGAAATCCTGTTTTGCTTCAAGGATCTCTCCTAGTTTACTAAACGCATCTATAAATCCTTCATCCATACTCACAGCAGTTCTCAACTCTTCAAGAGCTTTTTCTACATCACCCTTAAGCCAATATATTGAACCAGCCTGATAATGACCATGTACATCAGTATAATCCTTTTTAATAAGTGAAGTGAATTCTTCTAATGCACTATCAAGATCATTCTTTGAAAGATAGATCATACCAAGATTATAAAAGGCTTTTGTAAAATCTTCATTTTTCTGTTTTACAAGCTTATAATAAGCCATAGCCTGAGCCTTATCATTTCTTGCATTATATATCTCAGCAAGTTCAAAATAAGGTCTATAATCATCAGGGTTCGTTTCGATGATATTTTCATATTCTTTTATTGCGTTTTCTTCCATTCCTCTTTCTCTATATACTTCAGCTGCTTTTAATCTTTCCTCGACTTCTTTCTTCTGTTCACTTGACGTGAATTCATTATAAAGTTCTTTGATATTTATATTATCCGGTTCAATATCTATAGCCAACTTTATTTCATTTACAGCTTCATCAAGCATGTTTTTGTCTTTATATACTTTAGCAAGTTCATAATAAGCTTCCCCACGGTTTTTGGAGAGTTTTTTAGCCTGTGAGAACTCATTCATAGCATTGTTTATCATAATCTCATCCTTATAGGATTTTCCAATACTATAATAAAGTCTACCTAGTTCAAGATGAGCTTCATAACTATCAGGTTCGACTTCAATGACCTGCTTAAACTCAAGAACAGCTTTATCTATCATTCCTGTCTTCTTGTATAGTTTACCCATCTCTATCCTTGCTTTGAGATTTGCTGGATCCGATGCAACGACTTCCTTAAGCTTTTCAATAGCTTCATCGTTTTGAGCCTGAGAAGCTAATGTAAGTGCTATCTCGATCTTCGCTTCATATCTCATTGGAGCGATCTCAAGAACCTTCTTAAATAACTTCATAGCCTGTTCATACTGTTTGTCATCTCTATAGACTTTTCCAAGCATTATATAAGTATCAAGATTATCATTTTCATGAGCCAAAGCATTCTTTAGAGTCTTGACTGCTTTTTCCTTTGCACCTGTCTTCCAATACATTATAGCAAGTGAGTGATAATCCTCTATCTGACAATCAGGATTTTTCACTAATTGTTCAAAGACTTCTATTCCCTTGTTATACATATTCTTTTCCAGATATATCTTGCCCAGCATTCCTGATAATTCAGGATATAATGGTTGAAGTTGTCTTGCTTTTTCGAAATACATAAGAGCTTCATCATAGTTTCCTTCCTTATAGAAAAGCTCTCCCATTCCAAAATAGACATCTGCTGTAGCTAGACCGAGCTTAAGAGCTTTCATGAAGTGCTCTTTTGATTTTTTGAAGTTGTCTATCTCTCTATTTATAAATGCTATCTTATAATGGATATTTGGATTGTCTTCATCATTTTTAAGTATTCTATGATATATATCAAGTGCTTCATCAAGCATATCCTGCTTTTCAAAGATCTCAGCAATTTTATACCTGATCTCTCTAGCTCTTTTCTGATCAGCTCCACCAAGAAGCTTTTTATAAAAATCATATGCTTTATCAAGTATATTATTCTGATTATAATAATCCGCAAGTTTTTCAGTTATCTCATCACTATCCTCATACTTCAGGATCTTTTCATAAGCTACTATAGCTCCATCTATATTTCCGCTTTCCTCAAGGAGTTCAGCGTATCTTTTGAGAATATCCGAATCCATATCTTTTTCAAGTAGACTTTCGAATAAAATTGAAGCTTCCTGCTCGTTTTCAGTCTTGATATAATAAATGAATAGACCTTTTAGTGCTTTAGTGTTATCCGGATCAAGCTCTAGTATTCTCTTATAAATATCTCCAAGTTCACTGTACATTCCCTCATTTTCGTATATCTGCGCGAGTTTTGAACAAACAAGTACATCTCTTGGTTTAAACTCAAGATATTTTTCATAAAAGTTCATAGCTCTAGTCTCTTCACCCTGAGCCTGATAGATATTACCAAGTGATCTATAAACTTCTACGTTTGTTGGTTCCATCTCAAGTACTTTTTCATACTTTTCAATGGCTCTAAGATTCTGTTTTCTTTTTTCAAATATATTTGCAAATCTAAGTTGTATCCTTACATCTTCAGGAGATTTTTCTTCTGCTTTATGGAGTTCATTTAGTGCTTCCATATATTTTTCTTTCTTAAGATATAGTTCGGCCATCTCAAGATGTATTTCAGGATTATCAGGGAATTTATCCCCAACTTTTTTGTATTCTTCAAACGCTTCATCAAATTTTTCTTCAGAGAAGAACACTCTTCCTCTTTCAAGGTACAGTTCAATATATTCAGGATGAATATCCTGAACTTCGTTTATAAAGTTTAGAGCTTCGATATTCATGTCTTTTTCTCTGTATAATTCAAGTACTTTTAATACAATATCCTTATCATAGTTCTCAAGTTCAACTGCTTTTTTAAGGTAGTTAATACCTTCATCAAACTTCTTATTATTAAGACTTGCAAGACCCAGATTAAAATAAAGCTCAGAGTTTTCAAATTCAGTATCTCTAAGGGTCTGTAGATTTTCCATAGCTTCTTCAAAGTTCTTATCAGCTATTAGAACAAGTCCAAGATACCATACCGCTTCTCTGAACATATCATTAAGTTCAATTGCTCTTTTAAGACTGGTCTCTGCTTTCAGAAAGTTTTCAAGATGATAGTTTGCCTTACCCAATAGGAACCATGAGTATTCATCACCTTTTTTATCTTCAAGATATCTTTCAATGTTTTCATTGACCTTATTATAACTTTCAAGTTTGTCATATATCTCAGAGATCCTCTTGTATACTTCAACATAAGAAGGATCAAATTCAAGAGCTTTTTCAAAGTTTTCAAGAGCTTTTTCAAGCTCACCGTTCTTTTCATTTTCACTAGCTAATCTGAAATATATATCAGCATTTTCAGGGTCTAGTTTATTCGCTTCTTCAAAGTGATTTTTAGCTTCGTTTGCAAATCCAAGCTTGTCATATATAGTACCAAGTCTGTAGTGAGCATTGGAATTATCAGGAGAAAGCGAGACAGCTGTCTTATAGTTTTCAAGTGCTTCTTCTAAAAGACCATTGGCAATGAAGATCTCCCCAAGCTCGACATAAGCCTCCATATAGGATTGATCAAGGTTTATTACTTTGTTAAACTCTTCTATCGCTTCGTTAATAAGATATTTCTTCATGTATAGTTTACCAAGTTCATAATGAGCTTTTACATTGTTAGGGAATATCTTAATAGCCTTCTGATAAGTCTCTATTGCATCTGGAAGGTTTTCCATTTCTGAATAAAGATCAGCTAGAGCATATATAACATCTACAAATTCAGGATTAAGACTTAATGCTTTCTTAAGATACTGAAGCGACATCTCTTTTTTATCAAGATTCTTATATGCAATACCGAGTTCATATGCAAACAGTGAGTTATGTGGATTTCTAATAACTGCTTTTTCCAGTATATCTATAATATCCTGATATTTTCCTGCTTTTTTATACTGTCCTACGAGTTTATAAATAACATTTATATAATCAGGTTTTAATTCATGAGCTTTCTCAAATGAAGTAATAGCTTCACTTACCTTACCGTTCTTTTCATAGATCTGCCCAAGTTCGAAAAATACTTCTTCGTTTGTATTATCTATATCACGAGCTTTAATAAGATTTTGTTCTGCTTTTTCAAGTTCTCCCTGATTCAGATATAAAGTACCTAATCTCTGATACGCCTCGACATAATCTTTTTCTATCGATATAGCAAGATTGTACTGTTCAATTGCTTCTTCATCTCTCTGAAGATTAAAATAGACTTCTCCAAGCTCAAAATGAATAAATGCATTCTGAAATTCTGTCTCAAGTGATTTTTTAAACTCATCAATAGCACTTTCATACTCATACTTCTCATAATATAATTTACCAAGTTCAAAGTGGATCTTACTGTTATCAGGTTCGTATTCAACTACATTCTCAAAAGCTTTAACAGCTTTATCAGTCTCACCTGCTGAAAGATAAAGACCACCAAGTTCGGTACTTGCACTTATTGTATATTCTTCGGATTCAAGAAGTTTTTCAAATTGTTTGATAGATTCTTCAAGCATTCCCTGATTCTTATATGCTCTCCCAAGTTCAAAAATAGCTCCTTCAAATTCTTCATCCTGTATTAGGACTTTTCTGAAACATCCAATAGCTTTATCAACTCTTCCCTTGACAATATTTAATTTACCAAGGTCATACCAGGCGTGTTTGTTTTTAGGAGATACTTCTATACATTTCTGCAAAAACTCAAGAGCTCTATCAAATTCCCCTTGCTTTTTATATATTATACCTGCATTATAAAGTGCATCAAAGTTTCTTGGTTCTATCTCAAGTATAAGCATATACTGTCTTGCAGCTTCATTTAGTTTATCAAGAAGATCATAATTTTCAGCAAGAGCAAGATGATATCTTACCTCTTTTGGCTGAAGTATTGTTGCTTTCTTAAGATCTTTTACAGCTTTCTCATAATTTTCATTTCTCGAGTTTATGACTCCAGTATAATAGAAGGAATCAGAAAAGTTCTCATCAAGGTTCTGTACTTTTTCAAAGTATTCAAGTGACTTAACATCGTTATTGAGATTAAAATAGGAGACGGCGATCTTAAAGAATACATCTATATCAGATGGTTCTATCTCAATAACTTTTTCAAAGTTTCTTATTGCCTGATGATAATCTTCTCTTTTTATTAGAATATCTCCAAGTCTCTTATAAGCTACTACGTAAGTGTTATCAAGTTTCAATACTTCCTCAAAATTTCTGGAAGCTTCATCATATTTACTCTGTGAGAAGTATAATTCTCCTAATTTGTAATATGCCTCTACATTATATTTATCAACATCAAGTATTGAACCATATTCTTTTATTGCTTCACTATAGGACTTCTGATACTGATATATCTCAGCTAACTTTATATGAGCCTGAACATTTCTGTTATCTATCTCAAGAGCCTTCCTATATTCTACTATTGCTGCTCCAACAAGATTATTTCGCATATAGACCTGAGCTAGAGCCATGTGAGCTTCTATATTCTTTCTATCCATATCTATTATCTTCTTAAACTCTTCCTGTGCACTCTCAATAAGTTCCATATTAAGGTATACAAAACCAAGTTTAAGTCTAGCTTTTATATTATCATTCTCAAGTTCGAGTATATCTCTGTAGGTCTTGACAGCATCTTCATATTTTTTCAGGTTATTGAAGACCTCTCCAAGTTCAAAATACACCCATACATTTTCAGTATTAAGTTCTATTGCTTTTTCATACATCGCAGATGCTTTGACTAGCTGTGTGGAATCATTATAAAGTCTTGCAAGTTCAACATAACATTCAGGAAAATCTTTATTTACTTCTACTGCTTTTTTCAGGAATATCTCTGCTTTCTCAGTTTCTTTATCTCTCTTATATAGTTTTCCAAGGTTAAAATTAGCTAAAGAATTCTCACTGTTTATATCTATTGTCTTTTCAAAATACACTTTAGCCATCTCAAACATCGAATTTTCTTCATAAAGAGATGCGAGCAGGAAGTTAGACTTTTCACTTAGAGGATTTATCTCAACAGCTTTTTTCAGATTATCCATTGCATCTTCAGTATTTTCTTTTCTATAATTTAAAGAACCTAGATAATAATAAGCTTCAAACTCATTTGGATATAATCTTGTAAGTCTGCTTGAAATATTTTTAAGCTTACGATCATTTCCTTCCTCATCATATATATGCATAAGTTCTACATATGCAGGTTTAAATGATGCATCTATCTTTATTGCTTTTTCAAGCATCTTTATTGCATTTTCTGTATTTTCCATTCTCATCTCTATTTTTTATATATGGAAATAAAGCTGTGTATCATTCTTCTCATCCAACTCTAAAAGCTGGTCTATAAGTTCTTTTACTTTTTTATTATCTTCTCCCTTATCAAGGTACATATAAGCTAGTTCCCAATAAGCACCCATGAAGGAAGGCTCAATTCTTATGATCTTTTTCAGGTTATCCACTATCAAAGAATAAGTTGGCTCTTCAACAGGATTTTCCGCAAGATATTTTAATGCATAAACATAATGAACTAATTTAAGATGATTATAAGTCTCAAGTTCTGTCTCTTTTTTAAGCTCAGCTATAACACTTTTTTTCTCGTTAGTATCAATTAATTTGTTTTTTAAAGTATAATACTGCTTATAATAAAATGAGTTATTAGGGTTTACTTCAATCAATTTAAGATAATTTTCACAAGCATCTTCGAATTTAAGTTTGTACTGATAAATATCAGCTAGACTCGAAAGATACTTTTCAGAATAAGGGAAGCAACTTATTAGATTCTCATAAATAGCAAGAGACTTCTCATATAGATTACTTATTTTGTAGACTCTAGCAAGAGACTCCAGAACCTGAATAGAGTCCGGAGATATCTCAAGAGCTTTTTTATAATATTCAATAGCTTTTGGAAAATATAGATATTTCTGTAATATCTTTCCATATTCGTATAAGACTTTTGTATCATCATGAGCGAGTTCTACAGCTTTTTTGATATTAATCATTATCTTATCTGTATCTCTTTCATCTCCATAAAGACTTAGAGCTTTTGAATAGTATAGATATGAATAAGGGTTTTCTTCGTCCAGCTTAATAGCTTTCTTCATATAATCGATGATCTCATCACCAGTGAAAAATTCCTGTTTCTGATTAAGATCAAAAATCAGGAAGTAAGAATCTATTATCTTATCTTTACCTTTTATAGTCTTATTAAGATTAGAAAAAGCCAGTTCTAATCGTGCTTTTTCTGAAATATCTGAAAATTCAAAATAATAATAACAACAAGCAAGAGCAAAATATGTTAGTTTTGATTTACCATCATCAGCTTCCGCCATAAACTTTTCAACTATGTTCTTATAGAATTTTTCCCTATCCGGAAAATCCTTATACAGCTCAACATATTGACTGATCATATCTCTATAGAGCTGAGCCTCATGTTGAATCTTTATACTATCTCTATATGCTATTATTGCTTCGTCATGTTTTCCCTGTTCTAAAAAGATCCTTCCGAGGAGTCTTCTTGCATCAAAACCATCATTTTTATATATAAGTGCCCTTTTGATCTCAAGTTCAGCATCAATATAAAGATGGTTTCTAAATAGTTTATATGCTTTTGTCAGATAAATTGAATACTTTTCTTCTTTTTCGTTAATATCCATTCCTTTAACAAGTATCTTTTCATTTTCGAGTTCTTTTTCCTGCGAAAGTGTCTTAGAACTCATAAGGTATTTGAGAGAAGCCTCCCCTATAGTCGCTATAAAGCAGACTTTGTTTATCCGATCAAAGAACTGACATTTCTCCTTGATACAGAATTCTTTTTGGCTTGAATTATCCGAGCCTAGAAATGGACATGACAAAAGCATTATTACCCTCCTCGTTATAGAGAAAATTATTATTATAAATTCTTTATAAAACCTATTTACTATATATATCGTCTATATGAGCTGTCTGATTAATAGTTGTAGCTCATAAGGAATGATACCACAACCTGAGTTTTTATTGAAAAAAATACTACCGGTTCTCAACAACTTTTTTACCTCTAACCAACAAAAAAAGACACCTAAGTGTCTTTTTTTTGATGTTTGTCTAACGACAAAGTGTTTTTTCTTTGAAAAAAGATGACGAACTTACATTCGTGTGCTTTCTTTCAGAAAGAGTTTATTACACAACTGAAAAGTTGTCATCAGCATTTTTATGCTCATCGTAAGCAAAGCGAACCATCCGCAACAGAGTTGCTAAACAAAAAAAAAGCCCTCCGAAGAGGGCTTTTTTTTTAATGATATTCACAAAAAACTGCAGCTGCAATAACGGTCGTCCATCGACCTTTGGAATCTCCTTTAGCTGACTGTGTTATACTTTTTGAACGGACAATCTCATCTCTCATCTTCCATATACCTTTTCTTTCATTCCAATCCTGATCAACATCAAATTTTATTCCAAGAGTTGATGCAAGCATTGAAGCAGCAAGGTCTTCAGCGTAATCACCAGCATGTTTTGCTTCCTGTCCGAAAGAATGATGTTCACTTAAATAACCGAAGTTATTTTTATCTTTTGGCAGTGCTATTCCTACAGATGCAGAGATTATCCTTCCAGGTTCATCTGTCGAGTTTTCACTCATGACACAGAAAGTTATCTCACCAGGTTTAAGATTTGCAACTCCTTTATCTCGTCCCATTATCTTACAATGTGGAGGAAATATACTAGATACTTTAACCAGATTATAACAAGCTATCTTAGCATCTCTTAACGCTTCTTCAAAAGAACCAAGTTTTTCTCTATGTACTCCAACTCCTTTTGTAAGAAATAATGCTTTAGGAACCCTGTTTGCACTCATTAAATTATTCTCCTTGCTCTTTTAATAATGATGGTATCATAGCATATATCTGAGTAGCAGTTATAAGTTCATCGATCTCAACATATTCTTCTATTGAATGTGCTAGTTCTTCTCTTCCTGGAGCAAAACCTATTGTAGGAATATTATATCTACCCATTGTAGCTACTCCATTAGTAGAAAATACCCATCTTGATATCTTAGTCTCTTTTTTATTAAACATATCAGCCGCTTTTTTTGCAGCCTGTACAAGTTCATGCTTTTCCGGAAGTACCCATGTTGGGAAATAAGCTTCCTGTCTAGCTCTGAAACCTGTCCATGCTTTCTGATCATACTCAAGAACTTCTACTTTTGCACCTATCTTCTCATAAGAAGGTAGATCTTTTATTTCCTGAACAGCACTTTCTTTAGTCTCACCAACTGTTAATCTTCTATCAAGATAGATAGTACAGGAATCTGAGACAGAACACTGTGAAGGTGCAGTTGATTCTATTTTAGATATAGTTATTGAACCTTTACCAAGAAAATCATCGACTTTAAGTCTTTTGTGAAGCTCTTCTATTTCCTTTACAAGTGAAGCCATCTTATAAATAGCGTTGTCTCCTCTATCACAATGTGCACCATGAGCTGCTTTTCCTTTGACCTTGACTATCATCTCCATTCTACCTCTATGACCTCGGTAGACATCCATGTTAGTTGGCTCAGCAAGAACCGCATAATCAGCTTCGATCTTTTCATGATCATGAATATGTATATGACAATAACCATCACAATCCTCTTCCATCACTGAACCTATAACATATAGAGTATAACCATCAAGAAGACCAAGTTCCTTCATTATCTTACCAGCGTATATCATACAAGCCACGCCTGATTTTTCATCAACAGTTCCTCTTCCATAAATCTTATTATCATGAATCTCTGCGTCAAATGGAGGATACTGCCAGTTTGCAGGGTCTACTACTTCAACTGTATCTATATGTCCATCATAAAATATGACTTTATCACCATTTCCGATCTTTCCAATTGCATTACCAAGTGCATCGGTAAACGCTTCATCATAACCAAGGTTCTGCATTGTCTTAACAAGAAGTTTGACCTGGTCTTCCTCTTGTTTACTATATGATTTTGTCTGAATCATCTTCTGAACCAGACCGATGATCTCATCTCTGTAATGTTCTACTCTTTCAAGTACTTTTTCTTTCATATTATCCCCTTTCAAATTTTTAATATTTTATTAACTTCCATTAAATACCTAATGAACTAATTTATCAAGAAAAAAGAAGTTATTTTTGATGTTAAAAACAAATAATAAAATAGATAGTTATTGATTATAAAATCGAAATAGGGTTTGGGATTTGGGGTTGGGGGTTTGGGGTTGGGGGTTTTTTAAATATTTTTAATCCAAATACGAGTTTCCAAAAAAGTTACTTAAATTTTAAATTTCATTAAAGTAATAAAAACTATAGAAATAGAAATTATCTCAGCGGGTGGTGCCGGAGAAAGATTCTTTGGTTTTACAAATATACCTTTAAAGAAGATATGTGATGAAACAAGTTATTAGGTAGTTTAAATTTATTTTTTTGACGACAATGACGGAGGCATACCCATAGGTCTGTCGAGTAAAGTGGAGTTAAAAAGTAATTAAAATAACAATAAATGGTTTATCAGAATATCTTTTTTTAAAGGTATCACACTGGGGATATTTTGAGTTGCATCGCAGGCGACAGGACCCGTGCGGTATAAAACTAGTTAAAGGATTGGTACTGATAAAGCTTGAAGTAATAACCTTTTTTGGAAAGGAGTTCATCGTGTTTCCCACTTTCAACTATCCTCCCCTTATTCATAACAAATATTCTATCACAATTTTTTATAGTTGATAGTCTATGAGCTATAATAAGCGCTGTCCTTCCTTCTAAAAGTCTCTCCAAAGCACCCTGTATCATATCCTCTGTATGCGAGTCTATGTTAGAAGTTGCTTCATCAAGGACTATTATTTGAGGATCAGTATATAACGCCCTTGCAAATGCAAGAAGCTGTTTTTCACCATAAGACAAGGAGTTTCCTCTTTCCAACATCTCTGTTTCAAGTCCATTTACCTGTCTATTAAGAAATTGTTCTATTTGAAGTTCCTCAATAATACTATCTATTCTCTTTACAGATCTTTCTTCAAATGCAATATTGTAATAAATAGACTCGGAGAAAATAAAGACATCCTGTGGTACATAAGCAAGATTAGCTCTCAAAGAATCTCTATCGTATTCTCTGATATCAATATCATCTATAAGTATTTTACCTTTTTTATTCTTATAAAACTGTGTGATAAGATTTATTATCGTAGTCTTCCCTGCTCCAGTATGACCAACAAATGCGACTTTTTCTCCTGCATTTATCCTAAAACTCACATCCTTTAATACCTGTTTATCCTTCTTATATTCAAAAGAGACATTATCAAATATTATGCTATCTTTAAACTCGAGTTTCTCATCTCCACCTAAATATTCATCGTTCTTTTTATCACTAAGGACTGTGAACACTCTTTCAAGAGCCGCCTGTGCACTCTGAAGTACGTTAAACTTCTGAGCCATCGACCTTATTGGTCTGAAGAACATCTCAACATAGGAAAAGAATGCTACCATATCCCCGAACATCATCTGACCACGGAGTATCTTTCTACCACCATATACCAGTATTATTGCCATGGATAAGAATCTTAACACGTTTATTACAGGCATAAATGTTGACATCAAAACTACCTGTTTTTTCTGAGCTGCAAACATATTGTTGTTATTTTCAGCAAACATCTGCAGACCTTTATTTTCTTTGTTGAAAGCTTTGATCACAAACATCCCTGAAAAATTTTCTGATAGAAATGCGTTCATCTTAGCTATTTGTTTTCTTACAATTCTATATGCATCTCTCATCGTCCTCTGATAAAAATATGTAAGAATAATAAGCAGAGGTATTATAAGTAGTATCATGATAGAGAGTTCTTTATTAATAAGGAACATCATCACGAAGACACCAATAAAGACAAGTATATCTTTCATCCAGGAAATAAGGACTTAGGAGAAGAACTTGTTAATAGATTCAACATCATTAATAACACGAGTAACCAGAACACAGACAGGTATCTGAGTATAATAGGACATCTTAAAACCCGTTAGTTTCTTAAAGACACGGTTTCTCAGATCATACATCATAGTTTGACCGATATAATTGATTGAAAAATAATGCACAAAATAAATTATTATATACATGAATAAAAGAATAAGTATGAATTTTAATCGTTTTAATATACCTGATACATCTTTTTCTCTAATCCTTCTGAGTTGTTTTTTTGGCATTTTCTTTAGATCTGAATGTTTTACATATTTAAGTCCATCCACTGTGTAGACTTTTATATTTTTATTTTCAAATTCTAATGCATCTTTCGGATCTTTAAGAAGATATCCGTTTATCTTTTCCTCTGAGTTTATTTCCACTACTCTGGAACCAATAAAATCATTTATTATATTTCTTGTAAAATATGGAAAGTAAATATCCATTCCAGTTACAAAAAGTAATGTTATAAAACCAATGAGAAACAACTTCCAATATTTAAAGGAATCCAGCATAACACTGAAAAGTTGTGAATAACCATAACTTAGCTTTTTTTTAGGCATTTTCAAGCTCCTCCTCTATCTGTTGTTTAAGATAAAGTGAGTTATAAATACCTTCACGTTCTTTTAAATCCTCATGAGTACCTGAATCTACAATCTTTCCATGATCCATTACAAATACTACATCAGAATACTGAAAAGCTGATAATCTATGCGATACTACTATTGAAGTAGATTGTTCCCATTTATCCCTAAGATTATGGATTATACTCTTCTCTGTTTCTGAATCAACAGCTGAAAGACAGTCATCCATAATAATAACAGGTCTTTTAAGAAGCAGAGCTCTTGCAAGAGATATCCGCTGTTTCTGACCACCTGACAGGGATACTCCTCTTTCGCCAACAACTGTATCTATTCCCTGTGGAAGGTCTTTGACAAAATCTAAGGCTCTAGCTATCCTGAGAGCTTCCTCGACCTCTTCAATAGTCGATTCCTCGTTTGCAAATCTCATATTTTCTAGAATCGATGATGAGAATAAAAAAGTCTCCTGAGGTACATAGGCTATATTTCTTCTTAAAGTCTTAAGGCTATACCCCTGTATATTTTCTCCACCTATTTTTATCTCTCCTGAATCGATCTCAAATATCCTCAAAAAAAGATTTACAAGTGTCGATTTACCACAACCTATTTTTCCTGTTATTCCAACAAGAGCTTTTTCAGGAACTTTAAGACTTATATCATTTAAAGAAAATTCCGAATTATCGTATTTAAAGTTAACCTTTTCCATCTCAAGGCTTCCATCTTTAAAAGCTTTTACATCAGAGCCACAGTTATAATTTTCCTCATCCGATTCAAAGATCACAAATAGTCTTTTCATTCCGGAAACAGCTCTCTGATATAAAGAAAATACCCACCCCAATGCTATCATAGGCCAGATAAGAATATTAATATATCTAGTGAAGGCTACAAAATCACCTAAGCTGACTTTTTGATCGATCACCTGAACTCCACCATAATATAAGATAACGGCTAAGGTTACCATCATAAGAAATTCTATTACTGGATGAAAGAGTGCATCGATTGATGAGGTTATCATATTATCTTTTCTATACTTTACATTAAGCGATTTGAACTCATTTTTCTTTATTCCATATAATCTGTATAACTTTATTAAAGCTATTCCTTCTATTGTCTCCTTTACCTTTTCTGACATCTTTCCAAAAAGCCCCTGAATCGATAAGAACTTTTTCTGTAGCGGTCCTTCAAAATAATACATAAGCAAAAGTATAAAAGGTGCAGGAATCAAAGCTATAAGTGTTAACTTTTTTGAGATCATCAACATAAATCCGATAGCCATTGATGAAAGAATAGTCATATCAAATATTGCTATTATACCTATTCCCAGGAAAAACCTTATGGCATCTACGTCATTTATCACATTCGCCATTAAGTTTCCCACTTTATTATTGGTATAAAAAGATACAGGAAGTTTATACATCTTATTCATTACATCTTCTCTTATATCTCTTGCTATCCTGAAGCCTGTAAGAATTATAAGCTGTCTCCAAAGAAAACGCATAAGAGACATGATTACGGCAAGCAAAACAATTATTCCTCCGTATTTATACAGCTCAGGAATAGACATATCAAGAGTCTCAAGTTTATCTATGACATGGGCGATTATTTTCGGTATGTATAGTTGAGCGATATCGACAACAAGAAGCGTCATTATACCGCCAAGATAATATAACCAATATTTTTTTATATATTTAAATAAAAAACCTTTTACAGACATATATTTTTTTAACTCCGTTAAAAAACAGGGATTAGGGTTTAGGGGTGGACTTATTTAAATTTATTAAATGAAACCGAAGTTTATATTCCGGGTCCTGTCCCCTGCGACGTTCTCAAAATATCCCTAATGAAACAGAACCAGAATTTTGAGAATCTTTCTCCGGTGCCACCCAGGA
>PKTG01000139.1:0-28488 GCA_002869225.1 Candidatus Muiribacterium halophilum
ATAAAATCCTGAGTCTCTTTACTCATATGAGACCTTGAGGCAACGACTTTTAAAACGCCAGATTTTTCAGGCATTTTTGTACTTATCTTATGCGATATTCGACAAATTGAATCAAAATCAATATTCTCAAAATCTTTTTCTGGTGTTTTATCAAGTCTAAAAGCTCCATATCCTTTAAGTGCAAAATAATACACATCCTTTACCGGAACATATATCACCCCAAACACCGGCAGGTTATCTTCTATACCGGCAATATTTACAGTAAATTCTCCGTTTCTTTTGACAAATTCCTTAGTCCCGTCAAGCGGATCGACAAGAAAAAAACTCTTCCAGTCTTTTCTTTGGGAATAATCGAGTTTTTTACCTTCCTCTGAGAGTATTGGATATGAAAGAGTCTCAAGATAATCAGTAATGACATCGTTTGATCGTCTATCAGCTTCGGTAAGTGGCGATTTATCCTCTTTTATATCTACTTTAAAATCCTGTCCATAAACTTTAAGTATCTCATCTCCAGCTCTTTTAGAGACTCTTATAAGATCAGCCATTATTTCTTTCATTTTTTTATCATCTATTCCAAACATGTATAAACTCCTTTTTTGAAAGCAGGGATTAGGATCGAACTAAAAAACTGGGATTTGGGATGAAACTGGATTTGGGATTTTGGGAAGATCCAAACCAACCCAGACCCCAAACACCAAATTCCAAACCCCACGTTTTACAGATTTTCTGCTTTAGTCCACATTACCTTACTACCATAGTACCTTGCTTCTGGTTTTCATCACCATGGTTTAAAGATTATACCTTTATCCTCAAGGATACTCTTTAAAAGCCCTACATTCTCTTCTATATCTTCTTTATTTAATATCCTTGTATCAACATTAATATCAGTTTTAACAGACTCACCCATCCAGACTACTTCGATCTTGTCACTTTCTACAGTAGCTTTAATTATCTCAAGGTCTTCCTGATCAAGCATAGTAGCGGTCACAATCAAAATCGCACCTGAATCCATCATAATATATGCTATTTCAGCAAGTCGTCTAATATGTTCTTTAGGGTCTTCTTCTTTATTTTTTATATCAGCATCAACACCATAGAGAACGTTTCCTATTCCAAGGAAATAGACGATTTTTCCATCCTCAAAAAGTCTGTTTTCAAGAGCTTTTGCAAGAGGTTTTTTCCCTGAATCCTTTTCTCCGGTTATTATAACAAGTGTTGGTCTCTGATTATATTTTTCAGATCTTTTAGCACTTGAGATCATGCTTTTTTGCCATTTAAAATCTCTGACTACAACCTTATCTCTAACCCATTTCGCACTATCCTCAAGAGCTTCCTGGATTATACCACCACCTCTTATCTCATAATCATCAACAATAACAAATCTTGATGTAATCGCTAACTTTGATGCGATATCATAAGCCATTGGTTTTGTTAACTTTAAAACACACTGTGCAACATCATGCCTTTCTATCTGGGTCTTTTCTTTTGCTGAAAGGTCAGATGCATCGATTGTCTTTACTATTTTTTCGATCCTTACAGTAACTTTAGCTGTACCAAGTTTAATATAATACTCTTTTTTTAAGATCATAGGATCATGACCTAACCAGAATATACTTGCCATTAGTCTTGTAGATAGATTTGGGTTTTTCTCACTAACTTTACAAGCCATCTCGCCTCTGGTTATGTAGATCTGTTCTTCAAGACTAAAAGCTGCATGATTATTAGCTTTGATCTGTTTCCTATCTTCGACATTAAACTCTTCTATTGTTTTTACTTTTGATTTTTTACCGCTTGGATAGAATATTACTTCATCTCCAATCTCTAATTTACCACTTGTTGGTGTTCCCACAACAACTCTTCTACTGTCACCAAATTTAGTAAATTTATATACATCCTGAAAAGGCATTCTAAAATCCTGCTCAAGAGTATGTTTTTCTTTTTTAAACAGATCAAGCATCTCAAGGACAGTAACTCCTTTATACCAGGTCATATTTGCGGATCGAATGGCTATATTATCACCTTTAAACGCTGATACAGGAATAAACTCATCCGGTTTGACATCTATATCTTTTAAAAACTCTGAATATTCTTTTTTTATATTTTCAAATCTTTCCTGAGAATAATCCACCAGGTCCATCTTGTTAACGATTACAGCTATCTGCTTAATACCAAGCATAGACATCATATAACCATGTCTTCTTGAGTTTTCCTGTACACCTTCCTCTGCATCAATTACAAGAAGTGCACATTCTGCCCTTGCAGCTCCTGTTATCATATTCTTTAAGAACTCAATATGACCTGGTGCATCAAGTATTATATAGTTTCTTTTTTCTGTCTTAAAAAATACTCTTGCCGCATCTATTGTGATTCCCTGAGATTGTTCATCTTTTAGTGCATCTATTAGAAAAGCATATTCAAATGGTTTTGAGTTTTTCTCGCAGTTTCGTTTAACCTGATCTAGTTTACCTTCTGGCAAACTACCTGTATCGGCAAGCATTCTTCCTATCACTGTACTCTTACCATGATCTACATGACCGGCGATAACCAGGTTCATTGTCTCTTTTTTTATTTGATTGATATTACTCATTTTTGCCTCACTTAATAATAAATCTACAGATTTTAAAAAAATCTTGGGATTTGGTTTTTGGAATTAGGGGTTTGGGTTGGTTTTGATCTTCCCAAAATCCAAAATCCAGCTTTATCCCAAATTCCAGCTTTTTGTTTACATATACCCATCTCTTCTTAATGTCTCAAGACCTCCACCGTCTTCTTTATCCTGCTCTCTACCTGATCTTTCAGCAACATTTTTTAGTTTTCCACTTTTTAATTCCTCTATTATCTCATCAACATTCTTTGCACTCGATTCAATTGGTGAAGTACATGGATAACAACCGAGTGATCTATATCTTTTCCCGTCACCCTGATTATAATAAAGTGATACTGTTGGAATATTTTCTTTTTTTATATATTCCCAAATATTTAGCTCAGTCCAGTCAAGAAGTGGATGTATCCTAAGATGTGTTCCTGGAGCAAAATCGGTCTTATACTGATTCCAGAATTCTGGTGGCTGATCTCCAACATCCCAGTTATTCTCATTATCTCTCGGAGAGAAATATCTTTCCTTGGAGCGTGAGCCTTCCTCATCAGCTCTAACACCAACAATTATTCCGGTATACATATCGGTATCAGGGTCAACTCGGTACTTCCCTTTTTTATGGTCAAATCTATATCTTTTTCCTTTTCCACTTAATGTATCTCTTAAAGCGGTTGTCTTAAGAAGTTTACAACATGTTATTCTGTCAACATTACCATCAGGAAAGGTCTGTTTTTCCCCTAGTGCTTTTTCGTTCTGTCCGTAAACCATAGTAAGATTCCATTCTTTTGTAAGACGATCTCTATACTCTATCATCTCAGGTATCTTATAAGCTGTATCTATATGTACAAGTGGAAAAGGAACATGTCCCATAAAAGCTTTTCTTGCAAGCCAAAGCATAACAGTACTATCTTTTCCTATCGACCATAGCATAGCAAGGTTCTTAAAATTTGCATAAGCTTCTCTTAGTATATGTACACTTGTGTTTTCAAGTTCTTTTAGATGATCCATTATTTACTCCTATTTAATAGCAGGATTTTGGGATAAAGCTGGATTTTGGATTTTGGGAAGATCAAAACCAACCCAAACCCCTAATTCCAAACCCCAAATCCCAGTTTTTTGTTTGCTTTTTACTGTTTACTCCGTGCTTATGGGTCAGGCTGAGCTTTGTAAGCTCACTTTCGGGTTCAGCCAGACCCGTTACTGTTCCATGTTTTTTCCCATTTCGCTTCACGCTTTACGCTTTACGAAATGTTTATTATTCACTCAGGAATAATCTGTTTTTCTTTCAGATAACTGATTATCCTGTCAGTGCATTCTTCGACTGTATTTTCTTTTGTGTTTATAGTAATTTCAGGATTTTCCGGTGATTCATAAGGTGCATCAATTCCAGTAAAGTGTTTTATCTCACCATCTCTTGCTTTTTTATATAAACCCTTCACATCTCTGTTTTCACATTCTTCTAAAGGACAATCAACAAATATTTCAATAAAACCATCGTCAGGAATTAGCTCTCTAGCCTTTTCCCTATCCTTTATATAAGGAGAAATAAAACAAACAAGATTTATAAGACCTGAATCGTAAAAAAGTTTTGATACCTCTGATATCCTTCGAATATTCTCTTCTCTTGAGGTTTGTGTAAAATCAAGATCGCTGTTAAGACCACTTCTTACATTATCTCCATCAAGAATATAGGTATGTATCTTTTTTTCATTAAGCTTCTTCTCAAGATAAGATGCAACCGTAGATTTTCCCGATCCAGAAAGACCTGTAAACCATAAGATAGCAGGTTTATGACCTTTGATTTTGCTTCTATCTTTTGTTTTTATTAAATGCTCATGAGGTATAATGTTTTTCATGCCTAAAATATATCAATAATCAATTAAATAGACAAGTTATTCATTAATCGTAAAGCGTGAAGGGTATGGGTAAAAAGAAAATCAATCAGAAGCTAACTCAAATGTGATACTTTTTGAGTCAATGTTTATTATATTTCTCTTATTTTTAATATAATTTATAATTTTTTTTCTCAATAATTCTTTATCAAATTCTGAAAAAAACAGTTTTTCACCTTGAGTAAAATCTTTTTTTCCTTTAACAAATAATAAAAATCTATTTTTCGAGTATGCTATACTTAAGCCTTTCTCTTCAATATTCTTACCTATTAACTTTAAATTATCAATCATTTTCTTGTCATTTTCAAAAAGATCGATCCAAAAATTTTCTACTTTAAAATCTTTTTCAGAACCAAAAAAAACATTATCAATATAATCCTGATTTCTCTTATATATAACTGGTATTGATAAAACATCTATCATATAATCTTCAAACAATCTTGAGGAGTTTCCATATATTATATATTTTCCATCATTTGATTTTAAATGTTTTTCTAATTCTCTTTTTGTAATTAAAAAATCACTGTTCTGAATACAAAAGTTATGAATTTTCGCTAAAGGATAACTCTGGAATAACATCTTAAGATCATTGACATTAATTAATATAATAGAACATGTAATAACAAAAATAATATTGTATGTTATTTTTTTCTGGTTAATAATCTTTAAAATAACAAGACAAGTAAGAATATTATAAAATTCCCTTATCCGATCTATCAACCATAATGGTGCCAATTTCACAAGAAAAGTCGTTAACGGTGGAAAAAATAATATAGAAAAAATGATTACGTTTAAAATTATCAAAGTTTGCATTAAATATTTTCTTTTATTAAAAAAAAAGTAAGAAATTAAAATTAAATTAACAATCAAAAAAGAGAGTTTGAAAGATCTTGGATCAAACACAATAAAATTCCCTAAATTTATCGAATTTGTATGTGCAGAAGAGAAATATTCTATTTTTTCAGTTTCAAATTGACCATTTCCGTAATCTGAAAGAAAAATAAAGATCATAGGAATCAAAAGAAACAAGAAAAGTTTTCTTTCTGAATAAGAAAACCACGATATGATCTTTTTTACTAATATATTCTTTTTTAAAAAAGTAAATAAAACTCCAGAAGTTGTTATTGAAAGAAAAATTAATCTTTCCAACAATCTCCATTCACCACCTCTTGCATAAATAACAGAAATCAAGTAAGAAAAAAAGATTATCAGTATACTAAAAAATAGATCTTTCATTAAAACAGAAAAACTTTTTTCCTTAATAAAAAATCTAAATATAAAAAGAAAAGGAAATAAAATAATTACAAGATTTAAATATACTCCAGGATGCATAAAAATCACTGAAAGAAAAATAATTGAATAATCCAGATAATCATCTAATTTCTTTTTTTTTATTAAATTTAACATTATAAAAAATAAAAATGGTGAATAAATAAATACTGTATAAATATGATTGATCCAGAAAAATTGAAAAAAACTTTCATATAGAGAAAGGAGAAACAAGATAAATACAAAGAAAGTACTAATCATTTTTACAAAAACATTTTCTTTATGAAAAAAAGATTGAATAACAAGAAAAAGAATAAACAACATATAACCAGAAATTGCTATATAAATAATTGGAAAAGAAAAACCAGTAAAAGTTTTTAATAAAGACCCAAGTAAAACAAAAAATTCAAATTTCAATCCTTTGGAAAAATGATGGTCAAAAAAACCAATAGAAGGATTATCAAAAAAAGAATCTATCTTACCAATATGTTCAAAAGAATCAGTATTTCCCTGAAAAAGAAATAATACAATGAATGAACAAAATAAAAGTATACTAAAATTTCTCAAAATCAATCTGATATCAGAAAGAGTTAGCTTGTTAATGTTGCATTTTATAAAAAAAATAAGCCATGTAATAAAACTCACCGTAAAAAAAAATGTAGAGCTAACTTTTAACCATACAAGAACAAAAGTTATCAAAGAAAAAAAGATTATGGTTATAAAAAAACCTCTTAAAGCATCATCATTAATTATTCCTTTTTGTTTATAGGAGAGTTTTACTTTAGAAAAAACATAGCCCGGCAAGAAAAAAATAAAACAAATAAGGTCAATAATCAATAGTTTATATAACAAGCAGATTCTCCTTTAAAAATAAAGAAAATAAATCATAAAAACACTGACAAACATATATAAAATACTAAAAAACACACCCGATATGAAAAAATCTTTAAACTTATAATTTCCAGCACTGTAGACCATCAGATTGGTCTGATAACCGATTGGAGTCATAAAACAGGATGATGCACCATAAGCCGTTAAAAGCACCAGTGGCTTAAGTGAAATACTCGTCATAGAAGAGATTGAAAATACTATTGGTAAAACAACAGAAGCTACAGCTGTATTTGCCATGAACTCTGTAAGAATATTAGATATAATAAATACCGTAAATAGTACTGCAAGAGTTCCTAGCCCGCTAATATCCTGTTTTATCAAATCAGCTATCATCTGAGCTGTCCCGGAATTTTCAACAGCTTTACCTAAGGCCATCGCAAGAGCTGCAACGACAAATATATTCAGATCGACATCTTTTTTCATCTGGGAAATACTAGTTATATTAAAAAGCAGGAAAAAAGATATTACAATAAGTAATCCATGAAAAAGATTAAAAAAACCTGATAATATTCCAATCAGCAAAAAAGGAACTGCCAATATTGAAGTTAAGTTATTAATATCTGGAACAAATCTATTAACTTGAACCTTTGAGAGTATATGAAAATCATTATCATTTCTATTATCAGAAAATTCATCGTCCGTTAAGAGTAATAGTGAATCTCCAGGTTTTAAAATGATATTTCCGATCTTACCTTTTATCTTCTCTCCATCTCTGCAAACCCCGATAATCGCTGCTTTGAATCTGGATCGAAAGTCTGAATCTTTGATCTTTTGATTGTTTAGTGATGAATTTATGGATATTGTAGCTTCGATAATATCATTTGCTTCTTTATCATATTCCAAATCCTGATATAGTTTAAGACCCTTTCTGTCGTGTACAAGAGAGTTTATTCCGGAAGTGTTTCCCGCAAAGGTTAGAATATCTCCCTCTTTTATCTTTTCATCTTTTGAAACAGGATAAATATTATTTTCACCTCTTTTTATCTCGACAAGAAAAAGCTCTTTTAGATTTCTAAGCTTTGCATCTGATACTGAGCAGTCTATTCCTTCAAAATCATTTGATACTCTTACCTCTACAAGATAATCATTGGTATTAGATGAAAATTGATTTCTAGTGTTTTTTCTTTCAGGTAACAGTCTTATACCAATAAAAGTCATATAAAGTGCAGCCGCAAATATAAGCACGATTCCAACAGGTAAAAATTCAAAGAAACCAAGTGATTCATTTCCTTTGTCTGTATAAAGAGCATTTATTACCAGATTAGTAGAAGTTCCCATAAGTGTTGCTGTACCTCCTACTATAGCTGCATAAGAAAGAGATATCATAAACTTCGAGGAGGAAATACCTTTTAGTCTCGACCATCTATCAACATATGGCATCATGAAAGCAACAATTGGGGTATTGTTAAAAAAAGCAGAAAAAGAGGATACTATAAGCATCATCCTGAAAGTATAAGAACCTGAGGACAAACTATGAGACAAAAAACGACTGAGCACACCTTCAACTATTTTTGTTCTTTTTATTACATTACTTAATACTATTAGTAGTACAATGGTTATGATATGTGGATTTGAAAATCCTTTTATTGCTTCCTCAGGGGTTATAATGCCTGTTATTGTGAACACTGTGATAATAATAAAAAAGATAGCTGCCGGATGTCTTTTTTCTTTCCATAAAGCAATAAAACCTATAAATAAGACCAGAAAAAATATCAAGGTTTCAGGTTTCATTTGATCATACCGCTGTCAATTATATCTTTTTTTTAATAAAAAGGTGTTCTCGCTATCAATATAAACAACATCATATAAACCTTTAAAAGCAGATCTATAAACTTCACATATTGCTTTTATATCATTATTTGAGACTCTAATCATACTCCCAGCTTCGTCTTTATTATTTGATAATTCAAGTAACTCTTCCCCTATTTTTTCAGGATCTATTTTTTTTCCTATTTTCCTTTCAATATCTAATGATAATTCTCTGTTTTTTTCATTACCGTTTTTTCTTGATACAATAATTTTACCATTGATAAAATCAGAAAATCCAAAGCCTCTTTCATACATATTTATGGTCATAAAATCATAATATTTAAGATATTTAAAATCTTCCTCTGAAAGACTTATCTCATAATTATCTAAACTCGTATATACTTCATCTTCAAGAAACATCTCATCAATCAAATAATTCTCTCTTCTATGTATTGTTTTATAACCAAAGATATCTTTTTCTTTAATAAAAGATTCATTACTGTTACCTAAAATAATATTGTTTTTTTTCGGATCAAGAAAAAGCAATGCTTTAAATTTTCTCATAACATCTATTCTATCTTTTTAATTTTGAAAATCATCTTTCCTGTATTCTGATAAGTCGGTAAAATTGTTTTTCAACAGCTTTATATCAAATAATGGTAAAATACAGAATATTATAAGAAAGCTTTTTAATAATATATATTTTCTTTTAAACATAAAAAACGAATTAAAGATCCATAATAATAAATAAGTAAACCACACAAGAAAAAGAATTAATATTAGATCACTTTTAAAGAACCAAAAAATCAATAGAGAAGTAATACCATAAAAAATAGAGTAAGATAAAATCCTGTTTCCTTCATTTTTTTTATAAGAAATATAATAAAACATTATCAGCAAAACAGAAATAAATACTGATTTAAAGACAAGTGGTTTAAATCCTACGGCAATTATTGATTGTATATCATTGTCAAAAAACAAGAATACAGATGAGATCAATAATGAGAACATTGTACATTTTATAATCAGATTTTTTTTTGAAGTTCTGAAAAAATTAAAAATATTATTTTGAAAAACCTTAAAAATGAATAACAAAGGTATCAAAGAGAAAAACATTTTATGAAATAAATCTATATTCATAGTTCTTGAAACAAAAGCTGGAACCAGATAAAAAACTGTTGATAATAAAAAAACAAAAAAATATGATGATCTATCTAACTTTGATTTGATTAATTGGAAAAATATTACAGGTAAAGCTATCCATGTCTGTAATTGAGGATATAACAACAAAACACCCAGAAAACCAACAAGATCCTTAATGGACAGACTTTTCTCTTCAGCACTCCTTTGAAGTAGGATCATCTGCATCAGTCCAATAAGAGAGATGATCAGAATCTCCAAAGAAATACTTTTATAAAATGTCAGAAAATAAAATAAATAAATAAAAACAAAAAACAACACTGATTGTATATTATCTTTGAACACCCAAAAGATCTGAAATATCAATAAAATAAAAAAAATATATGATAAAAAAAACAATATGTTTGAGAAATTAAATAGAGTTATTCTTTCAACAAAAAAACAAATATCGTAAAAAACACCTGAAAGATCTGATATATTTCCTGAAAATACAAATAGATATTTAAAAGGATAATAAGCCAGAAATACAATTATTATCCTCAACCAATTTTCTTTTATATTAATTTTTTTTAAGTCTAACCTTTTAAGACTCAATCCCAGATAAGTAAAAAGCGAGAAAAATACCAATAAATCCGAATTGTTAAGCGAAACACCTAACCACAAAAACAGATGATGCGAGATAAAAAAAATCAATATCATGGAAAAGATCAATATCATAATTATTCAGCAGCAATCCTTTCAAGATAATCTCTATATGAGTTTTTATACTTCCTTGCAAGTTCAAGTAGTTCTTCTTTGTTTATATATCCCATCTTGTATGAAATCTCTTCCAGACAAGCTATTTTCAGTCCCTGTCTATCCTCTATTGTCTTAACAAACTGCGAAGCTTCTGCAAGAGAATCAAAGGTACACGTATCAAGCCATGCATATCCGCGACCCATAAGTTCAACTGATAATTTTTGATTTTCAAGATAGACACGATTAAGATCTGTTATCTCGAGCTCATCTCTTTTAGAAGGCTTTAAACTTTTTGCATAATCTACTACATTATTATCATAGAAATAGAGTCCAACCACAGCATAGTTGCTTTTTGGATTTTCAGGTTTTTCTTCTATACTTATAACTTTTTTATCTTTATCAAAACCTACTACACCATATCTTCGAGGATTTTTAACATAATAACCAAAAACCTTAGCTCCACCCTGTTTTTTTATCTTTTTAATACTTTTCTTTAAAATATCTGTAAATCCATAACCATAAAAAATATTATCTCCGAGTATGAGACAAACACTGTCATCACCAATAAATTCTTCACCTATTAAAAAAGCTTGTGCAAGTCCACCAGGGTTTGGTTGTATAGTATAGGTTATTGATATACCTAAGTCTTTACCATCTCCTAGAAGTTTTCTGAAATTTATATTATCCTCAGGAGTTGTTATTATTAAAATATCTTTAATACCAGACAACATTAAAACAGATAAAGGATAATAAATCATGGGCTTATCGTATACAGGTAAAAGCTGTTTTGAGACACCTTTAGTTATTGGATAAAGTCTGGTACCGCTACCACCAGCTAATATTATTCCTTTCATGTTTTCTCCTTAATAAAGACTGGGTTTTGGTGTTTAGGGTTTGGGTTGGTTTTGATTTTCCCAAAATCCTAAATCCAGTTTCATCCCAAAATCCTATTTTTTATGGTAATTCTATCTTCCCCACAAACTCTCTATTTTCAACATACCAAAGGACTGTTCTTTTTATTCCTTCTTCTAAAGATATTTGTGGTTTCCAGTTAAGTAATCGATCTGCTTTTTCAATATTCGCCCAGGTAGTCATCATATCAGCTTTATGAAACGGTTTTTTTTCGATTAACGCTTTTTTCCCAAGATGCCCTTCTATAATCTCAATAACTGAGTTTATTGATACCGGATTATTTCCTCCGCCAAGGTTTATTATTTCATATCCTACAGGTTTGAGTGCAGCTATCGTCCCCCTTGCTATATCATCTACATAAGTGAAATCTCTTGATTGTTCTCCATTTCCAAAAAGCTCAAGAGTGCTTCCTTCGTCTATCCATTTAATAAATCTATACATACACATATCAGGTCTTCCCTGTGGTCCGTAAACTGTAAAATACCTTACAACTGAAATATCCAGGTCGAAAAGGTTATGATAAGAATACGCCATAACTTCTGCGGCTTTTTTTGATGCAGCATAAGGTGAGATAGGAGTATTTACCGGTAAAGATTCAACAAACGGCATATTCTGCCCTGCATATAAAGACGATGTTGACGCAAGAATCATCTTTTTTACACCAAAGTTTCTCATACATTCAAGCAGATTTAGAGTTGCATTTGCATTTGTTGTCATATAAATATGAGGGTTTTCCAAAGAATATCTTACACCTGCACGTGCTGCTAAGTTTATAACTCCATCAAACTTATTTTCCTGAAATACTCTTTCAAGTAGTTCGAGATTTTCTATATCACCATGAATAAAAGTGAAATTCTCATTACTCTCAAATTTTATTAATCTCGCTCTTTTTAATTTTGGGTCATAATAATCATTAAGATTATCTATTCCAACTACTTTGTGACCGTCATCAAGTAAAAACTTACATACTTTACTACAAATAAAACCAGCTACTCCAGTTAAAAAATATTTCATTTGTTCTCCTTAAACTTCGTTTTCGTCAAACAGTCCGTAGACAGTGGTCAGTAGTCGGTGGACTTATAAAGCAACTTCTTTGCAGTATAAAATTATCTTCGATAATTTTATAAGCAACCTTAGGTTGCGGTTTAAAGCAGCTTTGCTGCAAGCTAATTTCTTGCTTAAAGAAATTTTTAAACTTTTGCCACCGGCAAAATTGCTGGTAGATTAGGCTACCTTTTATGTGGCTTTAGCCACTTTTATGTTCGCTATGCGAACTGTACACCGTTCCCTGCATTTTCCCGTTTCGCTTCACTCTTTACGCTTTACGAAAAAATTTTAATCGCTTCAACAAATGATGGCAAAGCCTTATCCTTTTCTGAGACTATAGCCTGTTCTTTTTTTATCCCCCAATCAATATTGAGCTTCTCGTCAAAAGGATGAATCCCACCTTCATTTCCTTTTGAATATTCATGAGTACATTTGTAAAGAACAAGAGTATTTTCATCTATTGCTCTAAACCCATGTGCATATCCAGGTGGAATATAAAGCATCTCTCTTTTTATACTGTCAAGTTCGAATATTCTATATTCGCCAAAGGTGGAAGATTCCTCAAAAAGGTCCACAATAACATCTAATATTTTACCTTTAATGACTGATACTAATTTCCCTTGAGCAAATTTCCCGTTTTGAAAATGCATGCCTCTTATTGTATTTATAGACGAACTGGAAACATTATCCTGAACAAATTTTTCGTTTATTCCAATTTTATTCATATCAGATTCTTTAAAAATCTCAAGGAAAAAACCACGATTATCCTTAAAAATCTGCGGAGTTATAATCTTGACTCCACTAAAATCTGTGTTTTTTATTTCAAAAGGCATTCAATCTTCCTCGCTATTAAAAAAAAGTTTAATTGTATCAATAATATCATAGTTAATCGGGTTATCAACTATTGAATTAAGACAAGATGGATCACCCGACAATAGAGGAATTTCATTTTTCCTAAAAAATCTTTTATTCTTTTTTATTAAAATATTATTATTGGTAATCTTTCCAATAATTTTAATTATTTCTCTTATCGAATAAGCTTTTCCTGTACAAATATTTAATATTGCATTGGAACAATCACTTAAAAGAAGTTTTTTATATACATAACAGACAAACCTAATATCATTAAACTCTCTTTTGCTATCTATATCACCAAGTTCTATCTCTTTTTTATTCTCTTTAAAATGCTTGATTATCTTAGGTATAATAAAACGATCATCCTGACCTGGACCGGTATAATTAAATGGACGAGTTATTATAATATTAAGATTATCACTGACAATTGAGGCAATCTTTTCCATAGCTAATTTGCTTATTCCATAATGATTTATTGGTTCGGGACATTCATCTTCCGAAGTTTTTGGATTTGCATTCTTTCCATATACAACAGCAGAACTTGGTAAGATTAATTTTTTTAATTTAATATCTGATTCAATAACTGAACTTAAAATATTTTCAACAGCTATAGTATTTACTTTATAATAAATTAAAGGATTTTCTTCAGCTGCATATGAGATTCCTGCAAAATTAATAATATAGTCTGGTCCTACTTTTTCAAGTGTAGATTTTATTTGTTCTTTGTTAGTAATATCACATGGGTAAAATCTGGGGTTTGGATTTTGGGATTTGGATTTTGGGGAAGAATAAAAACTATTTTCTATTTCCTTTTTACTATTTTCTAAATATGTTCCGTATATATCAAAATCGTCTTTATAGAGATCGAAAAACCATTTGCCCGTAAAACTATCGACACCTATTAAAAGCAATTTGGAAAAATCCGGATTTTGGATTTTGGGATTTGGGGTTTGAGAATTAAATGCTTTCATTTTTATTGCCTTTTTTCTTTAAATTGTTAATTAAGCCAGTTAACATTTTTTATAAATCTTTAATAATTAAAACTATCATCTGCAAATCTTCATCTTTAATATAATTTATTTTTTCACTAATTATCAATTGAGTTTCTAATTCATATAAAGAACCGAGTGCAATATGTAAAAATCTAATATAATCCTTTGTAGACTTTCTTCCCCATCCTTCTGCAATATTTGAAGGAATAGATATTACACTTCTTCTTACTTGATTTGTTAAAGCAAATTTTTCTTCTTCAGGGAATATTTTTGTAATTACATATACTTTTTCTACTAAAGTTATTGATTTATTCCATACATCTAAATCTTTATAATTAGTAATCATATCTTTTCCTCAATAATATTTAATCCCAAACCCCAAAATCCAAACTCCAGTTTCATTCCTGCTCTTATCTATTTCTTTTATTTTGCTTTTCCCAAACCCCAAAATCCAAACTCCAGTTTCATCCCTGGTTTCTAGCCATATCCGCCCTCATCATAATATCGCATAGCTGCTTCATATCAGTCTTCGATTCCCATTTTAGAATTTCTTTAGATTTTTTGGGATCTCCAAGAAGAGTGTTTACTTCAGCTGGTCTAAAGAATTTCGGATTTATCTTAACCCTTACAACTCCGTTTGAATCCACACCAACTTCATCAACATCTTCACCTTTCCATGTTATTTTCATCTGAGCACATTCAAAAGCAGCTTCGATAAACTCTCTAATAGTATGAGACTTTCCTGTTGCTATGACAAATTCTTCAGGTGTTTTGTGCTGTAGCATCTGATAAATCGCTTCAACATACTCTTTGGCATATCCCCAGTCTCTTTTAACATTCAGATTCCCTATTTCAAGGCATTCCTGTTTACCAAGTTTTATTCTAGAAACTGCATCTGTTATTTTTCTTGTCACAAATTCTTTTCCTCTAAGTGGAGATTCATGATTAAAAAGAATTCCACAACAAGCAAATATTCCATATGATTCTCTGTAATTAATAGTAGTCCAATGAGCAAAAAGCTTAGATACACCATATGGACTTCTTGGATGAAAAGGAGTTGTCTCTTTTTGAGGCATCTCTCTTACTTTTCCAAATAACTCTGATGTTGATGCCTGATAGAATCTTATATTTTTATCTATTTCCCTAATGCATTCCAGTATATTTAAAACACCAACACCTGTAGTTTGAGCTGTTAATGTTGGCTGTTTAAAAGAGACTCCGACAAAACTCTGCGCAGCTAGATTATAGATCTCTTGTGGTCTTATAGATTCTATTACTCTATATATGTTTCCCTGATCAAGAAGATCAAACTCTACTAATTCAAGTTGTGGATTATCTTTTATCTTTAAATATTCTAATCGCCAGAAGTTTACTGTTGATGTTCGTCTGAACCCGCCATACACCTTATACCCTTTTTCTATTAGGAATTTAGCAAGATAAGCTCCATCCTGACCAGTAATGCCGGTAATTAATGCTTTTTTCATCATTTTAACACCTCATAAGGAATTATTTTAAAAAATCTCTTCCTATTGAAAAATATTTAAATCCTTTTTCTTTCATTCTATCTACTTTAAACTGATTTCTTCCATCAAAAACTACAGGTTCTTTTAAAAGATCTTTTACCTTATCAAAGTCAGGTCTTCTAAACTCGTTCCACTCTGTGACAAGTACAATTGCATCTGAGCCTTCACATGCTTCGTACATACTTGAGCAGTAAGTTATTCCTTTTTTATCCTTGAATATTCTCTTAGCTTCATCCATAGCTTCAGGGTCAAATACTCTAACAGTTGCACCGTTATCAAGCAGATTTTTGATTATAACTCTTGATGGAGCTTCTCTCATATCATCTGTTTTAGGTTTGAATGAAAGTCCCCATATTGCAAAAGTCTTTCCATTGACATCTTTATTATAAAAATCCATAACTCTATTAAACATCAACCTTTTCTGTTTATAGTTTACACTTTCAACTGAAGTTAATACTTCAAGGTCTATTCCATTTTGTTTAGCTGTCTTGATTATTGCTTTTACATCTTTTGGAAAACAGCTTCCACCATATCCGCAACCAGCAAAAAGAAAAGAGGAACCTATTCTTGTATCAGAACCTATTCCGGTTCGTACTTTTTCTATATCAGCTCCCACTTTTTCACAAAGAAGAGCTAGTTCGTTCATAAATGATATTCTAGTTGCAAGCATTGAGTTTGCTGCATATTTTGTCATCTCAGCTGATTTTACATCCATAAAGAATATTGGATGACCTGTTCTGACAAAAGGTTCATAAAGTTCGTTCATTGTTTCCTGAGCTTTATCATTATCAACACCTATAACTACTCTGTCAGGCTTAAGAAAGTCGTTTATTGCATCGCCTTCTTTTAAAAATTCAGGATTTGATACTACATCGAAATCAGGTCTTTGGGATTTGGACTGCGGATTTTGGGAAAATCTTTTATCAAGCACTTCATTAATAGCTTCTTTTACTTTATCCGCTGTTCCAACAGGGACTGTTGATTTATCTACTATCACTTTATATTCGTTCATGTTCTTTGCTATATCTCTAGCCACTGAAAGTACATGTCTTAGATCTGCTGAACCATCCTCGTCCGGTGGAGTTCCAACAGCTATAAATATAACTCTTGATTTTTCAACAGCTTCTTTTATATCTGTAGTGAAAAAGAGTCTTTCCTCTTTATGATTTCTCTTAACAAGAGTCTCAAGACCTGGTTCATAGATAGGAATAATTCCTTCTTTAAGGTCGTTTATCTTTTTTTCATCTATATCCACACACCAGACATCGTTTCCTGAGTCTGCAAAACATGCTCCGGCTACAAGGCCGACATATCCGCTTCCAACTACTGCAACTTTCATATTATCTCCTAACATTTATACTTATTAAAAATAAAAATATCTAAAAAACCTCTTAAAATTCCTAAAAACTGTGCTACAGCTCTTCCAAAAATATAGATTGGAGCTTTTGTTTTTAATTCGGTTTTTTTTCTTAAAATAAAAAAATAAAAATCTTTCGATAAGAAAGCAAATACGCCTAAAGACATAAGAAAATATTTTGTCCATTTGTCAGAAAATAATGAAAAGAAAAATGATAACAATAAAATTGGTGCATTTAAAGCGTTGTATTTCATAGTATTTGGAGTATGAGTATCATTTTTCAGTTTTCCAGGATTCTTTTTTATAGCAAGCCATCTCCAGTAGGCAAATTTATACTTTTTTTGTAGATACCATTTTAATGTATCCGGATGATGATGCCATACTTTGGCCTCGGGTACAAAAACCATCTTATGACCTTTACCAGACATCCTGTATGAAAACTCAAAATCTTCAGCACAAGCTACCGGAAAAGTCTCATCATATCCACCAAGTTCGAGAAAGATATCTTTTCTAAAAGCCGCAGAATAAGTATCAATGGTATCAATAGTATTATGTCTCTTTAACTTTTCATATTTGAACTCATATTCTATCTGAACAAATTTTGCTACATCTTCTTTTTGTGCACATAGATATGTCCCTTTTGCTCCAGCTATTTCTGTATCTTCAAAAGGTCTTATCATATGTTCAAGCCAATCAGGTTCTGGAATACAATCATCATCAGTAAAAAGTATTATATCTCCCTGAGCATGTTTAGCACCATTATTTCTAGCTGCCGCAGGACCAGCATTTTTCTGATCTAAAATAATTACTCTCTGATCTTTTTTATTATATTCTTCAAGCAGTTCTAAGGTTCGATCAGAAGATCCATCATTAACCACTATTATCTCAAAAGCTTTGTCTGTATTTTGAGAAAGAAGTGCTTCAATTGTCTTTCCTACTCTTTTCTCTCCATTAAAAGTTGGAATTATTATAGAGTACATCAGCAATCCTCCTCTTTTTTTGAAAAAGTACCTTTAAAAATATATTTAGACAAAGTCAAAGCACCTTTTAGAAGTCTTTTAAACTCATAAGGATCTGATAGTCCCTGCTGGAGCTTCTTACCTATATAATATGGTCTTAAATAAAATTCCTTTCTAGCTCTATCACAAAATTCTACAAGTTCTCTTGATGATAGACCAGGTCTTGATACAACACAGTTATGAAGTCCTTTTTCGGTAAGCCAGTTAGCAAAATCATTCTCTTCAAGATAATCATTTTCTCGTGCCCAGTTATATGCTTCTGTTCCAGGATACACCATTATCGGGAAAAACTGAGCAGTATCCGGATTCAGATCTTTTGCAAGAGACAGGGTTTTCTCAAGACTTTCTTTAGACTCGCCCGGGTTTCCTACCAAAAAACATCCATGAATCTTGATTCCAGCTTTTTTAGCATCTTTAAAGAATTTTCTTATTCTATCTACTGTTATTCTTTTTTTCATTCTATCTAAAACCTGCTGATCGCCGCTTTCAACACCAACGCAAAAAAGTCTTGCACCAGCTTTTTTCAGCCATATCATTGTCTCAAGATCAACATCGGCTCTTGAGTTTGCATCCCACTCTATCTTTATTCCTCTACGGATTATCTCTTTTGAAAACTCAATTGCTCTTTTTTTGTTTACAGTAAGAGTGTCATCTTCAAACATTATTGATTTAACATCAAAATTATTTACTATATACTCCATCTCATCAACAACATCTTTAACACTTCTGTATCTTAGCTTGTGACCGTTGAAGACTTGAGGATAAACACAGTATACACATCTATGAGGACAACCTCTACCGGTAATCGTTACAACAATTGGATGTTTACTATGAGAATAAAAATAATCTTTATAATCAAGATGTTTTTTATATACTTGGGATACAAATGGAATTTCTTCAAGATCATTTGGAAGTTCTCTTTCATTATTACTGATAATCTCTTGACCATATCTAAATGTGAGCCCATCAACTGATCTAAGTTGATCAATGGATACATTCAGATTATCTCTTAAAAGTCTCGCAAGATCTCGTAAGGTATATTCATATTCTTTTCTACAGACTGCATCGATTTTATTATCAATGTTAAGTGTCTCTTCAGGAAGTGCTGACGGATGAGTTCCAACGAGTACTGTATAACATTTAAATTTTTCTTTAAGATTTGCAGCAAACTCTACATCAGAAAAAATACTTGGTGTAGCAGTATCAACGACAATCATATGTGGTTCAAAATCATTTACTTTTTCAAGCGTCTTTTCTATTGAAAGATTTTTTGCAGGTGCATCAAGTAGCATACACTCAAATCCATCTTTTTCTAAAACTCCTGTTGCATAAGCAAGCCACATAGGATAATAAAAAGTCCCAGACTTTGTTATTGCAGGACTTCTCTGTTCACGGGAATATTTTCCTTCTTCAGGAAGGAAGGGCGGATTTATTAGAAGTATCTTCATTTTTCTCTCCATTTTCAGATTTTTTTTCAGGTTTATATAAGTAAAGATAGCTTAACATAAGATAGAAGAAAAAGTTAAGTGGAAATCTGTTTAAATAAGCCGTGGTTAAAAACGATATAAAATATACTAGAATCATATAAATCAATATTATTTTATACAAGTCACTAACAATCATTGTTTTATTAAATATATTCTTTAATCCATTGTAGATAGGGAAAATAAAAAAGAAAGATATTATTAACCAATATATTAATCCAGAATTTCTTAATAGATTAAGATGTTGTGAATCATGTGTCCTATATTTCTCAAAAATAAAATCCCCAAATAAAAAATCAACGATTTTTCGATTTCTAATAAAATTAAAATACTCAATATATTGATTAAATCTATGAGTGAGATTCGTTTTTCTAGTTTCAATTTTAAATCCATCTTCATTTTTAACAATATCTAATAAAGGTACAGATCCTTTGTTTAAATCTAGGTTAAAATCTTTTTTAAAAATTTTTTCATATGGAAAATAAAAATAAAAATATCTGCCTTTATCTAATTCAGTTGAATAAGTAAATATATTATCTCCGTTTCTGTTTTCTTTTAATTCCATTTTTATTGGTTCCCAATTATTAAAATTAGAATAAAGATATAAACGCTTAAATTTAGTCGGAATATTTTTTTTAAAAAAAACTTTTTCTTTTCTTATATTTTCAATAATTAATAAATCAATCGATGCTTTATCCCAATAAATTTCATTCAATTTTCTATTAATAATAAAATACTTATAATCCCCAGGATTTAAATAAATATAAGTAAACTTCTTCTTATCAGACGTTTCTAATTGAATCAAACTTTTTTCTTTTACACCAAAAGAATAAAATTAACCAATTTTTTGATGTTTTAAAGTCAATGAAGCTTTGGGAATTAAGTTATTAAGTTTATTCTTTGCATTGATTGAAAAATCGAAATCTTTATACTGAACAATATTTAATATTATTGAAATAAACAAAAAAATAAATAAGAGATTTATCAATTTATTTTTATTAAGAATAAAAGAACACCCCCCCAGCAAAACCATCAATGAAATATTTTGCCAAGAATTCGTCATCAAAATAACCAAAAAACTTAAAAAAACAAAAAAAAGCTCAAAAGGTAATCTTTCTTTAAGAAATAAACTAAAAGAATAGAAAAACAAAAGATTCATAATTAGACCTAAATTATTTGGATTTAAAAATGTTCCAAACAATCTCTCATTTGCACCAACTGAGACTTTGAAAAAATAGCTAGCAACAGATAATAAAACTACGATTTTAAGGTTTTTAAATAAAAAAATTATCAAACTTTTTAAATCCATATTTAAATTTTTTAAAATAAAAAATATATATGAATAAAATAGGATATTTCTCCATTCGTGTTGCATTATAACCATTATTCCTTTTTGAAAAATATGACAAGATGTAATTAGAATAGCGAATAAAATCAAGCTAATATATATCTTTGTTGTGTAACTTGAAAAAATCTGTTTTTTTGATTTTCTCTTAAATATAATAAAAGTTAAAAACATAAATGTAAAAATTGAAACTATATCTTTCAAAAAATAAAAAAAAACAGGTGCTTTTGTGTAAAAAGAACCTTTGTCTAAAAAATCATAAAAAAAGATATAACTTCCATAAAAACATGCAAATATTATATATAATTTTAATATCAGTTCCTCGATAGATTGGTATTCTATTCTAATAAAATCCTTTATTTTTGAAATAACATTATTCATCAAAAATATCCTCTTTACTCAGTGGTGTACCTTTAATTAATGTTCTATTAGCTTTTTTCCCGATTATATCCTTTAAACATTTTGGTGGCAAACCATTTGAAGGTCTTATTGATCTAATATTTTTATGTGTAAATCCTTCCCCTTCTTTTATATCCTCAACCACAAAAAGCGACCTTGAAAAAACTCTATTAGCTTTTTTCTTTTCAGTTAAAGAATAATCCACTTCCCCCATTGCTTTTTCGACTACCCTTATAGATTTCACCATATCTGTAAATTCATGAGGCTCAAGTGAAAAACTACTGTCAGGTCCACCCATATTTCTATCGAGTATAATGTGTTTTTCTAGGACTTTTGCACCCATTGCGACAGCTGATATCGAGATCTCATTTGATAAAGAATGATCCGAAAGACCCACTTTAACTCCATATCTTTCTTTGATATCTACCATTGTCCTAAGATTAAACTCCTCTGGTCTTGCAGGATAACTTGATATACAATATAAAAGGGTAATATCATCGTTTCCAACTCTTCTGCATGCTTCAACAGCATCCTTTATATCCAACTCTGTTGCTATTCCTGTTGATATGATCATTGGTTTACCTTTGCTAGCAGCATATTCTATAAGAGGAATATCTGTTATCTCAAAAGATGCGATTTTATATATAGGGGTATTAAGTTCCTCCAAAAAATCAACAGCAGTTGGGTCAAATGGACTAGAAAAACAAACGAGGTCTAAAGAATTAGCATAATCAAAAAGCTCTTTATGCCACTCCCACGGAGTATATGCTTCCTGATAAAGTTCATAAAGAGTCTTTCCATCCCATATAGAACCATTATTTATCTTAAAAAATTCATTATCACAATCTAATGTTATAGTATTTGGTGTATAGGTCTGTAATTTAACAGCATCTGCTCCAGTCTCTGCTATAGCCTTGATAGTTTGTTTTGCTGTCTCAATACTACCGTTATGATTTGCTGATAGCTCCCCTATAATAAACGTATTTATGTCAATCATTATCTTTATTAAACCTCTTTATCCAAAGCTGACTTCTTGTTCCCTCAATCTCTAAATCCTTATTAAAATCATAACCGTTCTTTTTAAAAATACCAATTGATGCTTTGTTAGTATTCTTTACATATGCATAAATATTTTCAATCTCTTTAAATTCTTCTTTAAGTATTTTTTCACCTAAAGACAATATTAAAGATGCTGCATTCATACCTCTAAATTGAGGAGATATACTTATTCCAACAATAACATTTTTTTCCTGTTTTGAAAATCTTACCTGACCGACAAGATGATCTTTGTAAAATCCAAGTAAAAAAATCTCATCTTTATCTTTTATTTTTTTATCATACCATATTTTATGTTCTTCAAATATTATTAGATCTGAATTATATGAATTTTCTCTGACACTTTTTTCATTAGCAAGATCAAACACTTTCTTGCAATCATCACTCTCTGCTTTTCTAATATTTATATTTTTGTAAAGAACATCTCTAAGTATAGCTTTTATAATCCTTTTGCTACCTTTTCCATCTATGAGATCAAGTGATCTTTTTGAGACTTCTTTTCTCCAAATAAGATCCATCTTATCAACGATCTCTTTTATCTTATTAATATTTTCAAATGAAGGTGAACCAATATTTATTATTAGATCTTTATCAATCATAAGAACAATATTGTTCTGTTGATTTTCGGCGGTTTTGATTGTAATACATGGTATACCAACTGACAAAGCTTCTATCAGAGTCTGTCCTGCGGCTGTAATACAAATATCATCTTTTTGCATAAGTCTTTTTATTTCTTTTGATGAAATATCTTTATATGTATTTATATTTTCAGGAATCTTATCTATAGGTTTACTAAGCACAAGATCTATTTCAAAATCTTCTCTTAATTCTTTTAAGATTAAAAGAAGAGATTCTTCACTGATCCCTGATCCAGGCATCAATAAAATCCTTGAGATATTTTGATTGATCTTTTTCTGTTCTTTTATATGAAAACAGCTTTTTAGAGTAAAAAACTCAAACCCTGATATTAATACATTATTTTTATAATCCTCTTTCTTACCAGCAGGATTAATAATAATACAATCTTTTGGATAATCAATTCTGTTAAAATCATCGAATGCAACACACGAGAAGTATTTGATGATATCTTCGTAATATTTTTTATCACAATTATAAGAATCAATTATTACAACATCGTTATCATCCGTTACATTTTCAGGCCAGTTTTGAAAATAGACGTTTTTAATGGCGGTATTTTGTCTTATATCTTTTCCTCTTACAATGATCTTTGATATATGATCTTTTTTTAAAAATTCTTCATGAAGGGAAAGACATCTTGATACGTGTCCATAACCAATATTTTCGCCAGCTTCCGTCAATATCAGGACTCTCATTTCTTTAAAAACCTATATTTAAATTCTGCTATTTTCCAATCTTCTTCAGTATCAATATCCTGTGCTACCATCTCAGATATCTCATATCCAAAACTATTATCTGTAAAAATCGTATTTTTTTTCATTATCTCAGAAACTCTTATCCAATAGAAAAGGCCTGCATCATGATAAGCTTCAGGAAGATCCTGTGATCTTAAATTTAAATTTTCCGGCCATATCATATTTATCTTTTCCTCTTTAATCTCTAAAGCTCTATATATTGGATAGCTGAATTTCACAACAGGAAAAAGACTATCATATCCATTTTTTGAAAATATATCGTATGAATCTTTCAAAAGTTTTTCATCAACAAATGGTGCTGTTGCCAGAATCAGACATACTTCTTCTAATTCTTCATCTGCTTTCTTATATTCATTTATTACTTCCTTTAAGACTTCGAATAATCCTGTATGATCATCCGAAGTTTCAGGACTTCTATAAAATGGGATGTTTGAACCATATTTTTTTGCTATCTCAGCAACTTTTTCACTATCTGTTGAAACCATTACCTCATCAAACAGTTCAGATTTAATTGCATTCTCAATAGAAAAAGCTAATATAGGCTTATCAATAAAAACTCGGATATTCTTTTCAGGTATTCTTTTGCTTCCAGACCTGGCAGGTATGATAGCTATTCTTTTCATCAAATTTTCACCTTTGATAAAATAGTGTTAGAAATATATTTAAGATCACTATCTTTAAGCATTGGGTACATCGGAATAGAAATACACTCTTCATAATATTTATCCATTACTGGTATGGTTTCTTTTCCGTGGCCTCTCTTTGTATAAAAAGGCTGTTTGTTTACAGGAATATAATGCACCTGCGTCCCAATGTTTTTTTCTCTAAGAAAGTTCATGAAAGCTGATCTTGTTAAATCATTTTTCTTATATTTCACTCTAATAACATAAAGATGATATGAAGAGTTTTCATTATATTCATAAAGAGGTATTACTGGAGAATCTTTAAAAGCTTCGTCGTAATACCTTGCTATCTCTCTTCTTCTGGCAACAAAATCATCAAGTTTTTTTATCTGTGATATACCAAGTGCACATTGAAGATCTGTTATCCTATAATTAAATCCTATCTCCTGCATCTCATAGTACCAAGGATTTTCTTCTCCATCTTCTGAAAATGCCATATCTTTATTAATAAATCCTTCCTTTTGCATCCCATGAGTCCTAAGCTTTCTAAGTCTATCGTATTGCTCTTTAGAGTTTGTGGTTATAGCTCCACCTTCTGCTGATGTTATATGTTTAACCGGATGAAATGATAAGATTGAAAGATCTGAAAAAGTACATGAACCAGCTTTTACAATACTATTGTCCTTCATCCTGAACGTTGCTCCGATTGAATGAGCACAATCCTCTAATATTTTTATATTAAGCTCTTCTCTAATCTTTTTTAAAATATCCTGATCTACAGGATTACCTGAAAAATGCACCGGAAAAAAAGCTTTTATTGAAGGATCGTTCTTTAACATCCCATAGGCTTTTTCCATATCGATGTTACCGTCTTCCTTTATATCACAGAAAACAACTTCACCACCTGCATAAACAACCGAGTTTGCAGTTGCAAGAAAAGTGTTTGGAGTTGTAAGGACTTTATCACCTTTTTTTAGAAGTACAAGTGCTGCCAGATGAAGTGCAGCTGTTCCATTTGAGACAACAACAGCATATTTTGAGCCAGTTGTCTTGCAAATTTCCTCTTCAAACTCATCTACCCATGGACCCGTCGTTAAATAATCTGATTTTAAGACCTCTACAACTTTTTCAATATCATCTTGATCTATACATTGTCTTCCATATGGAAAAAACCTGTCCATCAGAATTCTCCGAATTTTTGAGTTATTAGTTTTTTAAGGTCTTCTCCATCTATCCATTCATCATTATTATCGCTTGAATATGAAAATTCATATCCTAACTTATTCATTTTATCGTATTTAGCTGTCTGATCCTTTCTAAAAACAAACTCAGGTAATATCACATAATACTTACCAATATCAACTGTATGTCTTGCCTCTTCATTTGAGACAAGTGTCTCATGTAGTTTTTCACCTGGTCTTATTCCAATATGTTTTATTCCAGCTTCAGGGTCTATGACTTTAACAAGATCTGTCATTTTCATAGAAGGTATCTTAGGTATGAAGATCTCTCCTCCCTGACCGTTTTCAAGAGCATGAATAACAAGTTTCACTCCTTCTTCAATTGAGATCCAGAATCTTGTCATCCTATCATCTGTAATAGGATACTCTTTTACACCTTTTTTCTTCAGTTCAAGAAAGAACTGTATCACACTTCCTCGGGAACCAACAACGTTACCGTATCTTACCAATGAGAAAATAGTATTTTTATTTCCAACAAGTGATTCTGATGCGATAAAGATCTTTTCCATAGATAGTTTTGTTGCTCCATAAAGATTTACGGGAGAAACTGCTTTATCTGTAGAAAGAATAACCACTTTCTCAACATTTTTATCAAGTGCTGCCTCTGCAATGTTCTGAGCACCAATAATATTAGTCCTGACAGCTTCAAATGGATTATATTCACAAGCAGGTACATGTTTCATCGCTGCGGCATGAACTACAAGATCAACTCCTTCGAAAGCCCTTAACAATCTTCCTTTATCCCTTATATCCCCAATAAAGTATCTTATTGGATATTTACCTTCAGGAAAAGTCTGACTCATCTTATAATGTTTAAATTCATCTCTTGAGAAGATTATGACTTTTTTTGGTTTATAGTTTGCAAAAATATACTCTGTAAATTTCTGACCAAATGTCCCTGTTCCACCTGTTATTAAAATAGTCTTTCCGTTTATCATCTTTTTATCCTTTTTTAATTTTTTCTTTTAAAGCCTCAGAAAATTCTTTTATATTTTCCGATTCATTGTTGTATAGTTCTGCATTATAACATGAAAAATAGACTTTTTTAAAGAAGTCATAATCAAGTTCTTTATTTTTAGGAATCTCATTATTTAAAATATTATTTAACTCTTTAATATCATATATCTTTCTTGCTTTTTTTGATTCAAGATAATAAGGGTTTCCTAATACCAGAACATCTTTCCCCTGCATCACAGCTTCAGCTCCAACTTTTGAGTTTATTGTAAGTACATACTGCGAGTTTTTAATAAGATCATAAGAGTTTTCACCAGGATTAATAAGCCTTACATTTTTATTTTCCTTCAGCAGAGTCCTCATAGCAAAAAAAGCATATCCACCAATAGATGCTGGATGTTCTTTTGTATAGAGTTTATAACCAACAGGAAGCATCTTTGCGACCTGTGAAAGTAGTTCTACCTGATTTAAATATTGAGGTTCTCTAACCGTTAACTGAAAATCAAGAGGAACATGAAGCGGAAAATATATGTATTTTTCAGAAAAATCTGGAGAGCTATAAAGATCAGAAAGGCCTTTTCGTCTGAAATACATAGTCGTAAATCTTTTAACATGATTGAGTATCGCATCATATTCTTCATCTTTTTTCATTATATATTTATAATAAATCTTTCTTGCAAGCTGCCTCAAGTTTCTATTATTAATTAATTTCTTTATACTTGCATCCATGAAATGATGTCTATCCTTCTGTGGGATAACGATGGTGTGTTGATCATTATAGCCTTCAAGATATCTTTTTATATATTCCATAGCTTCTTTAGAATCACCATCTTTAAGATCAACTTCCATAGAGTTCATATTATAAAACAGTTTTCCTTTATAAAGAGCCGGTTCAAAGAACACATGATCTATTCCTTTTAATTTACATTCGTTAAAAAGAACAAGAGGAGCAATAAAACCGCCCAGTTCCTTAGCGACAAGTCCTATTTTATTCGAGTCAAGAATATTTTCTATATATTTCTGATAGGTAAGCATCTTCTCAAATAAACTTTTTTCATCATATCTAGCGAAAGTAAGTTTTTCATGAGCCAGCAATGCTCTAAGATTATCCTCACCATATCTTTTTTCCAGATCTTTAACTTTTTGAGGTGAGTAATACTCCTTAAATGAATATTTTTCTTCATGTATTGAAAATACCTTAAAACCTCTTTTTCGAATAAGATCATCACAAGGTGAATAAAAAGTAAGAAAAGAACTTTTCATATTATATTTTTTTCTAAGATATTTTGCTACATTAAGATAAAATATTACTTCTCTTTCCGCTATCGGTGCAAACAAGATATCGAATTCACTCACGAGACACCTCCACCATCAGTCAGAAGTTCAATAAACTCCCTTACACAACCTTCTCCACCTTTTTTACTGCAGATATAGTCAACAGAATATCTTATTTTTTTTACTGCATCAGCAGGACAAGCTGATATACCACATTTTTTTATTGCATTAAGGTCATTAAGATCATCACCAATATAAGCTACCTGAGAAAGAGAAATATTTTCTTTTTTACAAAGTTCTTTAAGTATCTTGACCTTGTCCTTTGCTCCCTGATAGAGAAAATCTATCTTGATCTTTTCAGCTCGTCTTTTTACTATATCAGTATCCTCTGAAGTTATTATCGCAGTCTTTATTTTTTTTGCTCTTAAAAATTCAAAACCTTTTCCATCTCTGGTATTAAACTTCTTTTGCTCATCTCCGTTTTCACCATAATACATACCAGCATCTGTAAGAACACCGTCAACATCACTAACAAATAATTTGATATCCACTGATTTTTCAATATCACGCTTAATAGCTCTTAATATGAGTTCTTCTACTAAAGGCCAGTCAGAAGGCTCATCCAGTTCAACATAACTTTCCTCTGGCATCTCATAACAACCTATCTTTCCTGATATCCTGTTTCTGCTGCGGATAAAGAACTCGCGACTTGTAATATAAAAAGCTCCATTTTCAAC
>PKTG01000139.1:28499-35831 GCA_002869225.1 Candidatus Muiribacterium halophilum
GCTCCATCTTTTTCCATTACCCAAATAAATCGTTTCTGTCTTACTACCGAGAGAATGGAATCAAATCGCGAATTTTCCTTCAATTTGAGAGCAGATTCAAGATCATAACTCGATAGGAGTGGGCTGGTTGCCTGAATAAGGATTATATTGTCAAATTCTATACCACGAGATACAAACTCTGTCATAACAGACTCAGTAGATGCAGTATCATCTGACACCTCAGGTGATCTATCGACAACTATGACCTTATCAAAACCGAAACTCTCAACCACATCCTTTATCTCATGTGAATCTGTCGCAACATATATCTCATCTATCTGTTCACAATAATTAGCTGCTGATACAGTCCAGTAGATAAGTGGTCTTCCAGCGATCATCTTGATGTTTTTCTTAGGGATAGACTTACTACCACCTCTTACTGGAATAAACGCTATATTTTTCATCTTAGTACTCTCTTTAATTTATCTCTTTGGACCTGTTCTATTGGAAGGATCTCTTTTTCTTTGTAAGCTAATGCTTTCTCACAGTTTTGAAGATCTCTTACCAGTTTTCTCATTCCATCTGGTTCAAGACTTGCTGCATGATCTGTACCCTTCCATGTTCTATCAAGTGTAAAATGTCTTTCAATATAACGGGCACCTAAAGTAAGTGCACATACATCTACTGCAATACCAAGATGATGTCCTGAAAAACCAATCTCTTTGACTCTTGACTGGAATTTATCTTTAATTCTTTTGATTTCCAAAAGGCATATATCCTCAAAAGGAACGGGATAACCCGAAGTACATGAATATACAACAAGATTTTTAGCTTTATCATGTTTTTCGTAGAAACTTACAATTTCTTCTTCCTCTGCTTGAGTAGTCATACCAAAAGAAATATGTATCTCGCCATTGTAGTTTTCACAAAGATATTTATGGATATCAAATTTCAGATTAGCAGCAGATGGTATTTTAATAAGCTGCGGATTTAATGATACTATCTCTTTTGTGGATGTAAGATCCCAAACACTTGTTGAATAAATAATACCAAGTTTTTCACAGAACTCTTTCAATCTTTTATTCTGTTTAAGATCAAATTCAAGAAACTCTCTATGAAGTCCATAAGTTTCACCATATGAATTTGCAGGATTAGGATGCGGTGCGTTGTATTCTTCCTCGGAAAGAAGTTCTTTTGGAGTTCTTTTTTGAAATTTCACTATATCAGCTTTACAAAAATCCTTTGCGATCTTTATTAGCTCAAATGCTGTCTCCATCTCACCACGATGATTACAACCTATTTCTGCTATTACTTTGACTTTACTCATTTATTTTCCTCCGATTTTCTATTATTATCCTCAATTAACCTTCTTGCTTTTTTTCTCCAAAGATAAATATCCTTTACCTTTGGTACTTTATCATATCTACCAAGTTTATCTTTAAAAACAGTTCTATAAACATCCTTAGCTAATGCCTCTAAGTAGTAAAAAAGAACATATATTCTTTTAACTCTTATATTTCTTTTCTTTTTTATAGCTATTTTATCAATAAGTTTTTCAACAAATACATACGATGCTCTTCCAGCGTTTAGTCCCGTATATTTTTCAATAATATTTTCACGCCTTTCTTTTAATGTTTCCCATCTAGTATAATCACTATTTAAAAAATCCTCAATAAAAAGACAAAGTTCATCTTTATCTTTGGCTTTTGGCCATATTCCATCAAACACATCTCCCGGGTATGCATCAGGATTATCATAATCATATTCTATAGATCTTTTCCCCATTATCGCAGCTTCAATCCCCGTTGTACAAGCTCTTTGAATAGTCAGATCTGATATGTTTATGATCTCAAAACTATAATACTCTCCAACTAATTTAACGTTCCCAGGTAGCCTTTCTCTATAATAAGAAAAATCTTCATTAGGATGAGGTTTGACGATAAAACATACATCTTTAAATTCTTTTGCAAGATGATTAAGAGTATTTGTGAAACACTCTCTGGCGTTATGATCGTCCTTTGCCAGTTTAACAAATCTTTCAACATCATAACCCTGATCCTGTAGGACTTTTTTCCATCCCTCAAGATCTTTTTCAAAAGTAGCAGCATTTACAAAATTTAAAAAGAAAGCGATCACCTTTTGATCCTTATCTATACCAAGTGTCTTCTTTACAATATCTTCTTCTTTAAAATATGGGAAAAGCTCTCTATTGTAAATAAAGTCAAATCTTGGAATACCACCATAAACTATATTTGAAGGATCAATGACATATTCTTCTTTGAAAAACTCTTTTAAAGATGAAAACCAGGAAAATAAAAGATCTACTCTACTATACCATTTTCTCTCTTCACCAAAGATCACTGGAAAATATTTTGTATGTACTGGAAGACCTTCTGTTGGAAGTATTGATAAGACAATATCATCAGAAAGTCTTTCAACCCAGTCTCTTCTTCTATCCTCGATAATATGATTAAGGATAACAGCATCAGGAGCAAATTTCTCTAACCATTTTATCTCATCATAGTTTCTGACAAGAAACACTTTGTGTCCCTTTTCTTCAAGAAGCTCTGCGATGTATGCATAAGCTGGCAGGTCTCTCCATTTATGATCAACCGTAAGTAATATTCTATATTTTTTTTGTTTCATCAACTCTCCAGTTTTTAAAAATGGGGTTTGGAATTTGGGTTTCGGGGTTTGGGGAATTCAAGATTCTCCCAAAATCCAAAATCCAGATTCATCCCAAAAACCAGATTTTAAATTAATTTTTTAAAATCTTTAAAATCTTCCTAAAAAAGATAATAATGTAGATAACAACATATGGCAAATATCCAACTACTCTATAAAAAAAACTGTCCACATCATACAATGACAAAATAACCAAAAGACTTAATAAAAAATAAAAAATACTGTTTTTATAAAAAGAAAGTTCAAACTTCTTTTTTGTCCGTAATATTATAAGAACAGATAGCAAAAACATCGATATGACGGTTGCAATAAGAGCACCATATATTCCATAAATTGGGATTAAAATAATGTTAAGGAGAATATTTAAACATGTGCAAATCAAATAATATACTCCAAGTCTTTTTCCTTCACCCATTAATATAACTATCTGCTGAAAAATATATATTGTTGTCATAGTAATAACACAGATTGCCATATAGGAAAAAACAAACGGATAAGCCAAATATTCTTTTTTAGAGAGTAATGGAACAAATTCATTTCTGAACACTATAAGTCCACTTAATGCACCGCATACAAGGTAAAAAGATATCTGCACCTGCCTCGATAGATAATTTGCAGCATCTTTGAACTTGTTAAGATTAAAACTCTCCACAAGATAAGGGTATATTGTCCAGATGACAGGTGAACCGACAAGATATGCTATTTCTACATACTTAAAACCAAAAGCATATATACCAACCTCTTTATCAAGAGAATTGGCAGAAAGAATATATCTGTCAACGTTTCGCATCACTCTCCAACCAATATCAGTAGCAAGTAAGGGTAATCCAAACGAAAAAGCTTTTACAATAATATTCTTTTGAAATGCAGCGTTTAAAACTCTTTTTATATCTATAAAAAAAATCAGAAATATCAACAAGACAATGTGTAGTATCAAAAATACAAAAGATATATTTCTTAAGTTCATTCCATAGAAGGATAAGAAAAGTATCATCAAAAAATATAAGACTTTTTCGGAAAAAGCAAAAACAGATTTTATTTCCAATCTCTTTAAATATCCAAGAAAATTAATACCTTCAAGATAGATTATATAGACAATAAATGCACAAACAAAAATCATAAACTCAAATGAATAGCCTTGTATCTTTAAAAGTGAAAGAAAAAATCTTCGAAACGGTATTACGATAAGAAGTGATATCGATGTAAAAATTAAAAATTCAATAGAAAAGATCGTCTTGTATATTGAGTACTGTTCATTAATTTTTTTACCGGGGACAAAGTTGGCAATATATCTATTAAGGCCAAATCCGAATATAAAGATCATCAGAAAACAAGTGTCTCTAAATATTGTAAAAATACCAAACTCTTCAACTGAAAGATTTTTTGTTAAAAGTGCTATAAGTATTGGTCCAACTGAAAAAGAGACTATTCTTGGTAAATAACTGAAAAGTATCTGCCGAAACAGTTTTGAGTTATGAGTGTGGAATTGGGAATTATTCTTCAATTTTTCCTCTATAAAAATAAAATTTTCAAAGATTTAATTAATGTGGAATGTGGAATGTTGAATGTGGAATTATTGTTAATTTTTTTATTTAAAAACATTTAATATTTCACCTTATAATTTTTTTCTTGACTTTACTCTTCACGCATTACACTTTACGTTTATCGATAAGTCGGCTTCATCGGCTCTTATCGAGCCTCTTCAGCCTGTTTTCCTTTTAAAAATAACTACATAAGGAGTCACTGCCAAAATAACTATATCAAGCCATAAAGACCAGTTTTTTATATAAAAACTCTCAAGCTGAACTCTTTCGTCAAATGTAAGAGCATTTCTTCCTCGTATCTGCCAAAGTCCTGTTATTCCAGGTTTTGATGCCAGTATCGTATTTGCTTTACTTCCCATCTTATCAAGTTCAGAAAGAAGATATGGTCTTGGACCCATAACAGACATATGCCCTAAAAAAACATTAAAAAATTGAGGGAGTTCATCTATACTTAATTTTCTAATAACTTTTCCAACTTTAGTTATTCTTGGGTCATTTTTTAATTTTGCGTATTTTCCATATTCTTTTCTTATTTTTTCATCCTCTGCAATCATTCTTTCAAGTCTTTCTTCTGCATCGATAAACATAGATCTAAACTTAATTACTTTAAAAGATTTTTTATCTTTTCCAAGCCTATTCTGACAAAAGAATATAGGCCCTCTGCTTTCAAGCTTTATAAGAACAGCTGTTATAAACATTATTGGCGAAAATAATATTATAAAAATAAAAGATAAGATTATATCCATAATTCTTTTAAGAAGTTTACGATAAGGCGATAGAAGTTTTTGTCTATTCTCAAGCACTAGTCTTTCGTTAATATACATAACTTCCATTTCTGCCAGTTGAAGCTGCGTTATATCAGGCACGACCTTTATAAAGTAGACTTTTCCTTCAAATTTTTCTTCTACTTTCATAAGATCATCAAAACCTATCTTTCTTGAAAATATAATAACCTGAGATATACCTTTCTTTTTTATATGATCATTAATGTCCTCCTCCGACATATCAAGAACAACATCAGGTTTTAGGACTGAACATACTCTGTTGACTTTATTCTTTCCTCTTCCAAAAATATCAAGAAAATCTTTCTTATCAGAATTATCCGTAAGAATAAGCAGGGTCTTACGAAAATAAACATTAAAACGGATCACGATCTTTTCCATTATAAGTCTAAGATTCACGACAATAAAGAAAAGCCCTAAATACCATAAAAATATAAAAATTATAGGATAAAGATTGTTTTTTACATTGTATAAAAACAGCAAACTAATTATAAAAGACAAGAAAACACCTTTGGCAATATAAAACGATCTCTTGATAAAATCCTCTTCCCTTAAAGAATATGTCTCTTCAATAAACATAAAGACAATAAAGATCACAAGATTTAAGATCAAAAGGTTAGGAGTATAGTCAAACTTCAGTGTAGTCTTAGAAAAACAGAAAAAAACGATAAAAAAAGAAATAAAATATGCGACTATATCAGTTATAAGTAGCAACAATCTGAAAATGTATCTTCGCATTTTTGTTTTTAACTCCTTCTTTTTTAACCGCGGATAACACGGATTTTCGCGGATAGATCTTTTAATTGTTGTTGATTTTCTTGACAGAAAACCTATTCATCTATCAACAACGAAAGATTCAATTTGTTAATTATCTTCATTGTTCGATAGATTACTTTGCTTCGCAAACAACAATTTTTTAGTATCAAATTCATTTTAAAACAACCTTCGGTTGCTGCATAAAATTATCTTCGATAATAATTAAAGCAGCAGAGCTGCTGTCTAATGTCTTCTTTGAAGACTTTTTTTTAATTTTGCTATCGGCAAAATTGCTGGTAGCTTTGCTACCTTTAATGTGGCTTTAGCAACTTTTATAGTTTTAGATTCTAGTAAATTGTTAAAACTTTTAAGTTAGTCTATTAAAAATGAAGGTAAATATTTATATTTTTATATCTTCATTTTTCAAACGACTAATGATTTTCATAAAATCATTAACAATTTATGCCTTATCCGTGTCAATCCGTGTTATCCGTGGTCACCGTTTGTTTGTTTGTTTGTTTCTTACAAATCTTTGTATTTCAGCCTTTGGAAAACTACCAAAGTTGACTAAAAAACCTAATTTCAGGTCTGTAGCATTCAAATAATTAAACAATTGGGCTTGATGTTTTGGATGCAAATCTTTTTGTGCCTTGATCTCAACAATTATTTTATCAAAACATATAAAATCAGCTTTATATTTTTGTTTTAATAGTGTCTTTTTGTACCTAATATCAATGTTTTTTTGTGAACAGAAAGGGATTTTTTGATTTTCAAATTCTATTTCAAGAGCTTCTTGATATACTGATTCCAAAAATCCAGAACCTAAACTATTATATACCTCAAATATTGCTTTTCTTATCTCGTATGATTCCTCTTTATATAATAATCCCATCTTTAACCCTTTTAAAAATTCATCAACCACGGATAGACCTTTTTTTACCCCACAACTCGCAGCTGTCATCTGTTTACTGTTCTACTGCTTCCATGTAAATTGTTAAAACTTTAAGTTAGTCTGTTAAAAATGAAGGTAAATATTTATATTTTTATATCTTCATTTTTCAAAAGACTAATGATTTTTCAATAAAATCATTAACAATTTATGCCTTATCCGTGTCAATCCGTGTTATCCGTGGTCACATTTTTTTCAAGTTTCATTTTTTCTAAATTGTTTTTTTTATTTAAAAACAATATATATCTTTCCTGTTTATTATCTATAAGGTAAATATTTTTTGAACAGAATTTTGTTTCAGTCCAATCTTTGTCATCTGTTTCGATGATTGTGTTTTTGTTAATCTTAACATGATAATCAGATAGTAATTTATTCCATTCTATTTCAGCTGTATCTGAATATGTATATTTGAATACATCCGTCTCTTCAGAATCTTCAAATATATTAAAAGATATTTCTTTTGTGTCTGTTAAATAAAAACTGATCTCAATAGTATCAACATCTTCATTGTTTTTTGAGGTCATTTCCTGTGTATCTATAAAAAACAATTCTTTGTTAATATTTAAATTAATCTCATCCGTTTGATGATTTAATTGTTCATTATTTTTTTCTTCTTCCAAAAAAATTTCTTCATTCT
>PKTG01000023.1 GCA_002869225.1 Candidatus Muiribacterium halophilum
ATCATCATTTCTTTTTTTGTCACCTACTATTGTGGTGAGATGTTTTCGGTCTTTTTAAAAAAAATATTTTCTTTTGATTTAAGTTCAAAACAAAATTTAGGGAGTCTTTATTATGATATATCTATCTTTATCCTATTGTATATATTCATAAAACCACTAAATGATTTCCTGAAAGGAAAGACAAAAGATAGAAAGAAAGCTCTTAGAGTATATAAAAGGTTACCTTATGTGTTGTTTTCTTTTTCTTTTTTTCTAATGTTATCCGGTTTGTTTCAGATTGATTTTAGTTCAAGTTCAGAGTTTGCATTTCTAGTTGCAAGCTTTATATTTTCATTCTCGTATTTTTTCTATATATTGATTTTATTTGTTGAGTCAATAATTCTCCTGAAGGTTGCTCCAGTATTATTTGAAGGAGAGGATCTTTACACAAAGAAAGATCATTTTTTTTTAAAGATACAGGATAAGCTATTTTTATCCGGCGTCTTTCTGGTTATTTCTCCATTAATATTGTTTCTTTTCCTAAGTTCAAAAGAGTTAAATGGAAATCCTTATATTTTTGCTTTTTTTATTCCATTACTTCAGGTATTATCTTTTTTTATAATAAGATTCAGAATGAGATCTATGTCAGCTTTATTAGCTGTTCCTATTATTCCTTTCTTTTTTTATTATTTTTACAGTGCACAGCTTATTTTACATGCAGAAGATACTATTGTGAGAACTGGATTGATTCTTATAATATTTTTGTTTATCGGTTACATGGATATATTATATAGTTCAATATCTTTCCCTCTTAACGAACTTAATATTAAATTTAAAAAAGTTTCAGAAGGTGATTTAAATATAAAGACAACAATATTATCAGGTGATGAGATAGGAGTTTTAAAACATAATTTTAATAATATGGTCGAAGGACTTAAAGAAAGAGAAAGAATAAAAGATACTTTTGGTAAATATGTCTCACTTGAAGTTGCCAGAAGACTTATTGAAGATAAAGATATAAAGCTTGGTGGAGAGGATGTATACGGAAGCATTCTATTCTCTGATATTAGGAACTTTACTCCTATGAGTGAACAGATGTCGGCCTCAAGTCTTGTAGAGCTCTTAAACAACTATTTTTCTTATATAACACCTCCGATATCCCATAGAAACGGTATTATCAACAAGTTTATAGGAGATGCTGTTCTTGCTGTGTTTTTACCTCAGTTTGGTTCAAAAGATTATGTTGATGATTCTATAAAAGCTGCACTTGATATGAAAAAAGCACTCCAGGAGTTTAATAAAGAGTATGGAAGTGATATCAGGTTTGGAATAGGAATACATGCCGGGAAAGTAGTAGCAGGAAACATTGGCACTAAGGATAGGATGGAGTATACGGTTATTGGAGATGCGGTTAACATGGCTTCCAGAATAGAGAGTGAAAATAAAAAACAGGGTTCTGTCATCCTTATTTCCGAAGATGTCTTTGAACAGTGTTCAGAATCTTTAAAGACAAAACTCGATATTGAAAAAGTGTCACAGGTCAGTCTAAAAGGAAAAAAAGATACTTACTCACTTTACAAGATCTTAAACTGATTTAAAAATGTTCTTTAAATCTATATCTTTGAGTTTAGGTATACCTTTTTGACCACCCAGATGTTTAGCTTTTTCAGCAGCCATAAAAGAAGAAAATCGGCCAATTTTTTTTGTTTCCCAACCCATTAATAATCCATAAATGAAAGCTCCGTGAAATACATCGCCGCAACCTGTTGTATCTTTAATCTTTTCTACTTTAAAAGAGTCAATATGTAAAAATGCTTTTCCATCATAGAATGTTGAACCATGTTCTCCGAGTGTAATACCTGAAAGAATGGTATTTTTATCAAAAATATCGACTAAAAAGCTTTTTATATCCGGTTTATCATTGCCTGTAAACTCACGGGCAAATTGATATGATGCGATTCTATACTCACAAAGTGGCATAATATCAAGTATTTTCGGTTTAATAGCTCCCAGGTCTATCATTACAGGAATATTCTTTCGTTGTCTTAAAACTTCCATAGAAAGATCAGGGACTGAGCCATCTATATGGAAAAAATCAGCCGTCTCTATTATGTTTTTTAAATAATCATCAGAAAGATCGGGTTCCATCTTGTCGCCTTTTATTGAAAAGACACTTCTTTTACCGTTTTCTACATGTGCCACACAAAATGCAAAAGGACTTCTTATACCTTTTTCTATCTGAACAAAATCTGTATTTATATTGTTCTCATGGAGGTTTTTTAGTATAAAATCACCAAAATTGTCATCTCCAAGTACTCCAGCATAAAAAGTCTTTATACCGAGTCTTGATAATGTAACAAGAGCTGTAGCAACCGGACCACCACCCTGGATCTCAAGGTGTTCCATCTTTATTTTATCATCAAGCCTTGGATAATGAGGAATTATTCCAACATAATCACAGGCAGCAGTACCGATACCAATTACATTCATTCTGATATTATACATAAGTATAATATGGTTTAGCAACTTCGTTGCTAACAAACAACTAGCGTTGTTGTAAAAGCTGTTTACAGCAGCGTCAAAGCAACTCCGTTGCAGTTTAAAGCAGCAGAGCTGTTATCTAATTTCTTCTTTGAAGAGATTTTAAACTTTTGCCATCGGCAAAAATACTGGTAGCTTTGCTACCTTTTATGTGGCTTTAGCCACTTTTATGGTTTTACTATTATCTGTCCTACTGTCATCTTTAATCTATTCTACTGTTCCCCGTTTACTGTTCCCTGCTTCTACCCGTTTCGCTTAACGCTTCACGCTTTACGTTAATTGTTCCCTGCTTCATTGTTTTTTTATGATTATTAATGTTTTTTTATCGTATCTCCGATATGAATTAGGAGAGTTTAAACACATGGAGGTAAAATTATGTTTACTA
>PKTG01000105.1 GCA_002869225.1 Candidatus Muiribacterium halophilum
ATCAACGTGAGCATAATGTCTAGTTTCTGTCTGATACTCAACATGTGCTGTGTTGATGGTTATTCCTCTTGCCTTTTCTTCTGGAGCGTTATCGATCTCATCATAAGCCTTAACTTCACAATATCCTTTTGCTGCAAGACCGAGTGTGATCGCTGCTGTAAGTGTTGTTTTTCCATGGTCAACGTGTCCGATAGTTCCGATGTTGACATGCGGTTTGGTTCTTTCAAATACCTCTTTAGCCATCTTCTCTTTCTCCTCTTTAAAGTATTAGTTAAAAAACTACTATAATCATCAAAAACAGATGAATATTAACACATTTTAATTTAAATTCAAAACACTGGAGCCATCGACCGGGATTGAACCGGTGACCTCATCCTTACCAAGGATGCGCTCTACCTACTGAGCTACGACGGCAGGAAAAGTGGTGGAGGGGAAAGGATTTGAACCTTTGTAGGCATCGCCGGCGGATTTACAGTCCGCTCCCTTTGACCACTCGGGCACCCCTCCATAAATTGGAGCCGAAGAAGGGACTCGAACCCCCAACCCGCTGATTACAAGTCAGCTGCTCTACCAAGTTGAGCCACTTCGGCTTTTAATGAAGTGTGTTGATTTTAGCGCACAAAAAAAACAGAGTCAAGAACTGTTTTTTTCATTATCACAATATATATATTATTTTCTTGCTTTTTCTTCGTTTTTTATCCTTTTTCTAAAAAATTCAAAAAGTATTACAGCAGTGGCAACTGATACATTTAAGGAATTCACATTCCCAGCCATCGGAATATTTAATACAAAATCCAGGTTATCTCGAACCAGTCTGGATAGGCCTTTTCCTTCACTTCCCATGACAACTACAACCCTTCCATCCACTTTAGTCTCAAAAAGGTCACTGTCGCCATCTGCTTCCGCACCATATACCCAAAACCCTTTTTCCTTAACAAGATTTATAGCATTGATAAGATTACTGACCTTAGCTATTCTGATATGATTTACAGCACCAGCTGATGTCTTAAATACCGTCGCATTTATCTGAGCGCTTCTTTTATCAGGGATTATTATTCCATCTACACCACTTGCATCACAACTTCTTATGATTGCTCCAAGATTATGAGGGTCAGTTATATGATCTAGTATCACCAGTGTAGATCTTTCGGCACACCCTCTTAAAAGATCTTCAATGGCTGTATACTCAAAAGGAGCTATCAAAGCAACTACATTCTGTGTATTATCACCGTATAACTTTTTAAGCTTTTGTGGATCTATAATTTTTACTTTTATTCCTTTTAACATCGAGGAAGGAATAAGGTCCTTACTGCCTAAAAAGATCTCCTTTATCGAGGTTCCTGATATTATAGCTTCTTTAACAGGATTCACACCAAAAATAAGATCATCTCTATTGTCTTGGATTCTTTCATTTGGAACTCTTTCGTTTGAGAATCTTTTTTTTCTGTCCTTATGATTTCTTTTTCTATTGTTTTTCACTCAGCACCTCGAATACTCTTTCGATTATCTGTTTCAATCTATTTTCATCTTTTTCTATATACAATTTACCAATAAGCGCTTCAAAACCCGAAGCTTCTCTTTCAACGGTGGTCTTACCTGCAAACTTCTGATTTCTTACCCTTCTAATAAAATCCATCTCTTCTTCTGTAAGAAAATCAACTTTTAAGAGTCTAAGAGCATAGGATTGACTTTCGCCACGGACATAACTGACTACTTTTTTATGAAGAGAGTTTATCTTATTAGAGAATTCGAGCAGAAACAATCTTCTGACACAGAGTTCATAATATGAATCACCAATATACGCAAGTGCCTGATAGGAATAATCTTCTTCAGCTTTTGACATACCAGGTGGTCTTCTCTTTTCCATCGTTAATAACTATATTCATATCAAGCAGTTTATCCCTTATCTCATCAGCTCTTGCAAAATCTCTCTCTTTTCTACACCTGTTTCTTTCCTCAAGAAGTTCATCTATCTCTATAGGATCAATATCGAGTTCTTTTTTTGAACGTATATCGAGAATAGAATCAACAATATCAAAAAATTCCTGTGCCAGCTCCTTACTTTTTTTACACATCTCCGATTTATTCATCTTCATATTAAGTTCTTTAATAGCGATAAACACAAACCCTAAGGCTTTGGATATGTTAAGATCATCATCAAGCGCTTCTATAAAATCCTTTTTCGATCTCAAAAGAAATGCCTGAAGTTCTTTATCCTCTTCTTTTTCAGGTTCATATTGCCCAAATCTTTCCCTGAACTCATTAAAATTCTTTATAGTAGATTCTGCTTGTCTAAGACCATCTAATGTAAAATTAAACTGAGCTCTATAATGAGCTGAAAGAAGCAGATATCTTACAGCAAGAAGATCAAATTCTTTTAGATCCTTAAGTGTATAAAAATTTCCTGCTGATTTTGACATCTTTGAGTTCTCTACTAGAAGGTGCTCACTATGCAGCCAGTATTTTACAAAAGGTTTTTCAGTGGCAGCTTCTGCCTGAGCTATCTCATTCTCATGATGTGGGAATATGTTGTCCACACCACCTGTATGAATATCAAAAGTCTCACCAAGATATTTCATACTCATAGCAGAACACTCAATATGCCATCCAGGACGTCCTTTCCCGAACGGAGAATCCCAGGTCGGTTCATCGCTACCTGTATCAGTCTTTTTCCAAAGAACAAAATCTCTTACATCTTCTTTTTCATATTCGTCGGTATCGTACCTCGAACCGGTCTTTACATTAGTTATATCAACATTTGATAATTTACCATAAGGTTTGAACTCTTTTATCCTGAAATATGTCGAACCATCTTTCTCATAGGTAAGACCTTTTTTCTCCAGTTTCTTTATAAGTTCGATCATTTCCTGAATATGTTCTGTAGCTCTTGGATAGACCTCAGCTCTTTCTATTCGAAGACTATCAAGATCATCAAAAAAAAGATCAATATATTTTGCAGTGTATTCATTAAGGCTTTTGCCTTCAGCTATTGAATTTCGAATAGTCTTATCATCAACATCTGTTATATTCATCACCTGCAGTACATCATAACCCTTAAGTTTAAGATATCTTCGCAGGAGGTCCTCAAAAATAAAAGTCCTGAAATTGCCAATATGTGCATTATCATAGACAGTAGGCCCACATGTATACATCTTTACTTTCCCTTTTTCAAGAGGAAGGAATAGTTCTTTTTTTCCACTCATTGTATTATAAAAATAAGTAGCACTAGCAGTCATATTACGCCTCCAACGAATTGCTTTTTCTTACTTTCTGGACAAACTCTTTCATCCTGTCTATAGAATGTTCTTTCCCTAGAACCTGAAGCATAGGATATACCCCGGGACCTGATGTTGAATAAGTAAGAGCTACTCTAAGTGGCATAAAAAGATCTTTGCCTTTTATGTTATGCTCGTTCATTATAACTTTTAGATTGTCTCTCAAAGGTTCATAATAAAATTTATCAGCTTCAAGATCTTCGAGTCTCTTTATATACTCATCAACTACAATAAAAGCACTTTCTTTTTCAAATATCTTAAGTATTTCCTCGTTTAAAGTCTTATCCAAAGTCTTATCAAAGAAATAGGTGAGCTGCTCGTTTATATCAGTTAAAAGAGTCATATGCTCTCTTGCTATCTTCAAAGCTTTAGCAAGCCATTCCTTGTTTTCTATCTCGTATTTTTCTTTATCAATAAAAGGACTGACCTCTGTTATCAGAGTATCCATCTCACAGTTTCTAATATACTGTCCGTTCATCCATTTAAGCTTTGTATTATCAAAAACTGCAGGAGATCTCGACACATCCTCAAGAGAAAAACGCTTTATAGTCTCATCAACTTCGATTATTTCCTGATCGTTCTTAGGACTCCAACCAAGAAGTGAAAGATAATTCACAGTAGCATCCTTCATATAACCCTGATCTCTATATTCTTCTACAGATGTAGCTCCATGTCGTTTGGAAAGTCTGGAACCATCATTTCCAAGTATCATTGGAATATGTGCAAATTCAGGTACTTTTGTATTAAAAGCTTTATAAAGCATTACCTGTCTTGGAGTATTTGTAATATGATCATCACCTATTATTACATGACTTATCTTCATAAGCATATCATCAACTACTACTGCAAAATTATATGATGGGAATCCATCTGATTTTACAAGAACAAAATCACCAAACTCATTTGAAGAAAAATTTATCATTCCTCGACAAAGATCGTTTATTACAATCTCTTCATCCTCGTTGATCCTCAATCTTAAAACACTTTTCCTGCCTTGAGCTTCGTATTCTTTTATCTGATCTTCTGTAAGATCTCTACATTTACCGGTATAACCCTGAAATTCACCTTTTTCTTTTGCTTCTTGTCTCTGCAGATCAAGTTCTTCCTGTGTGCAGAAACAACGATAAGCTTTTCCTTCACCAAGAAGTCTTTGGGCATATTCCTTGTATATATTAAGTCTCTCGGATTGTCTGTAAGGACCATAATCTCCGCCTGTTTCAGGACCTTCATCCCAATCCATACCAAGCCATTTCATAGCTCTAAGAATAACATCCTCTGATTCTTTTGTTGATCTTTCCTGATCCGTATCCTCTATTCTAAGAACGAAGATCCCTTTTTTATTCCTTGCAAACAGCCAGTTAAAAAGTGCTGTCCTGGCTCCACCTATATGAAGAAAACCTGTTGGTGATGGTGCGAATCTAACTCTGACCTGTGACATAATACCTCCGAAAAATGCTAATGATTTTCTGAAAACACAATTTGAATCATCCGATTAATTATCGCAAACAATAGAAGTGATAGTCAAGTCTAAGATTTTTTGATCGATAATTCATACTGAGGTTTTTTAGTTTAACACGATCATGTTATTTGATCATAATGAAAAAAATTAATTTTCTCTGATATCCTGAATATAATCATTAACGTTATCTTTATTAATAATATTTTGTTTCAGGAAAGACTTAAATCTAACAGGAAATAACATTTTATATATAAAGAAAAAAAGAAGATATCTTAGACCGACAAGGACTTCAAAAAAAGATATATACTTGCTTTTTCCTGAAAATCTTCTTCTGTGAACAACTTCTTTTTGTGCCACTTTATAACCTAGACATTTAAAGAAAAAAGGAAGGAACATAAACGCTCTACCATCCATATTAATATTAATAAAAACATCTTTTTTATAAATCTTCAAAGTACAACCACTATCCCTTGTCTCATCTTTAAGAAAAACATGACGCAAATAGTATGCACCTAATGATAATATCCTTTTAATATGTTTATCTTTTCGATTTTTTCTCAAACCACATATCAGATCAGCATCATTTTTTATTATAGATTCATACAGTCTTATAATATCTTTAGGATCATTTTGTCCGTCACCATCCATAGTCACAATATATTTATTTTTTGCAAACAAAAGACCTACTCTAATAGCAAGACCCTGTCCCAGATTATTTAATAATCTTATATACTTGATATTATTAAAAGATTCTATTTCTGAAAAAATATCCTCTGTCGAACCATCATCTACAACTATTATCTCAAAACACTTAAAAGCTTTTAATACAAAAAGGGTCTCTTCTATCAATCTTTTTATGTTATCTTTTTCGTTAAATACAGGAATAATAACAGACACACTATCTTCAAACATTTTTTCCATATATATAACAACCTTTATCTAAACTAAACGATCCAGCGCAAAAACGATATAATAGAATTCTTTTTTTGCGAAAAAAGATTTAAAGCAAGCAGACTCTGACAGTAACAAACATCACAATAAATATTTTTATAACAGAACTCATCTTTATTCTTAATATTTCCTAAAATCATATTGGGTTTTCCAATTCCATAAATACAAGGATAAACACATCCATCTACATCCACATATATAGTATATTTCGGTGCTATACATCTTATTTTATATGGTTTTTTCTGATAATCCAGTATCTGCTTAGAAAGTTCCTTTATTGAATATTTCTGTTTAAACTCCAATATCTTTTTTATAAAACTCTTCTGTTTAGTTTCCTCTAAAACCATCTCCTTATTTACACTTCCAAATATATACGGAGAAACCACTCCAAAATCAACTATCAAACCATATCTCTTTTTAATTTTAATAAAAAATTCAAGAGTAGAACTCTTAAGATTATTTCTAGTTAAAACTGTTGAAAGAACAATCTTTTTATTGTTTTTATAGAGATACTTTATAGTCTTGATTATCTTTTTATATGTTCCACTTCCTCTGTTCTTATCATTTTCTTTTTCCGGACCATCTAAGCTGACTACAATCTCGTCCATCTCTTTTAATATATTACGGTATTTAGGATTTTCTATAGCTTGACCATTTGTATTCATTGCAACATAAAATTTATTCTCTTTCAGAAATCTTACAAGTTTTTCTATGTGAGGGTACAAAAACGGTTCTCCGCCAGTAAGTATTACATAGAATCCACCTTTTTTTCTGAATATCTTAAGAAATTTGATAAGAATATCTAAATCAATATCATATTTTATATGTTTTTTTCTACAGTAAACACAACTTAACTGACATCTATCCGTTAATCTGACAGACAAAGCAAATCTATATTCTTTTTTTAATAGAAATGCAAGGAATAACCTTATCAATTTAAAGAGATGCGTTTTTATAAGAAAAAAATTATTATTTTTTTTCATATATTAAAAAATAGTCTCCACCTAATTTTACCTCTTTTAACAAAACCTTATCTTTTACAAACGCTCTAATCTCATAAAATTGGTCATGTAGGTTTTTGAGCCTTTTGTTTTTTTGTAAAAGTATCTTATCATCAATAAAATCTAACATGTTTTCAGGATAATTTACAATAATAACATATTTACCCTTTACAGTATCAAAATTTTTATTCAAATATTTATAGTCTGCATTTGGAAATAATAATTGAACAAATTCCTTTGAAGTACTTTCCGAAGTAAAATCTTCAGATAAAACGAAAACAGGAGAAATAGAATCAAAATATTTTTTAATGGAAGAAAAACCTTTATTTAAAATAATGCTATTTTTACAGATAAAAAAATCAGAAATTAAAAATAGTAAAATAAACGATATCATTAGAATCTTTTTTGTTTTACTAATAAAATGGAAAAACGGAAACATAATATATAAAGCGACAATAGAAAGATAATCTTGCGAAAAGGAACTTGATAATAATCTTCGGTCAAGATTTATTGTAAGCAAACTGATTATTAAGAAGTATATATATGAAGAAAGTATCAGAGTATTGATCTTAGTATCCTTTTCTTTAAAAGAATAGATCAGGGTTATAATAACGACAAATATCATAAATAAAAGAAACCATAAGTTAGAAGCAATTTTTAAACCTGTAAATAAATAGAAAAATATTGATACGGGATTGTTAAACGGATATAACGATGTAGCTTTAAGATTTGGATTTAATAACTCACTATTTCCATAACTGTTATGAGCCAGAAAAACATTATTGAATCTAAGACCTAACGGGATGATACTAAGCAAAAGAAATATTATAAATACAGAAAATATCTTTTTATTACGAAGTAAATTTAAAAAATAATAGATTCCGAGAAAAACAATGTTCAGATAATGTGTAAAAACTAAGATAAAATTAAAAAGAAGAAAAAAAAGTTTTTCCTTTTTATTAATATCATTAGATAATTTTTTCTGTGTATAATAAACACATGCAATCAGACAGAGAATTGATAGATTATAAGATTCTGTATAAACATTATAAAATACAAATACCGGAGATAGTGTGTATAAAAGACACACAAAGTGAGCGACCTTCTTTCCTTTAATATAAGAGAAAAGAATGTAAATGTAAAACAAAGCAATACTGCCAATAATCAAATTTATTATCCTTAAAGGAAATAGGGTTGTTCCAAAGAAAAAAGTATAGATCTTTACAAAAAGATAATCATAAAAAGGAAGTCTTACATCCGAAAGTATATAAGTCTTGAAGTTATTTATATATCTAAATGGAACTATTTCATCATTATTCAAAATATAAAAACAGAGAGCTGGAACCCTTAGAAGAAGATAAGGAATTAAATAAAGCTTCCAATCGAACCTCATAGCTTTTCTAATAATATTAATAAAAAAATTATATATTATTAATGCTTTCTGGTACAATTTTTTTATGGTAAAAAAACAAATATTAAAAATACTTTTAATCAATCCACCTTCAAAAATCCCATGTCATCGTGATTATTATTGTTCTCATACAACAAAAGGTGATTATTTATGGCAACCATTTGACCTTCAGATCCTGTCCGCAAAACTAAAAAGCGAAAGATTATTTTTTATTGATGCAATTGCAGGAAATTTTTCTCAAAAATATTGTCTGGAAAGAATTAGACAGATCCAACCGGATTTTATATTCTCACAAATTGGCAACGCCACCTTACATGCTGATATTAGTTTTTTAAATAAAATATCCCGTATCACTGATTCAAATATACTTATAACAGGTGACATAGCAAGAACTGAGAGTGATATTTTACTGGAAAAAAATCCATTTCTAGAAGGTATTATATATAATATATTTCATAATGATATAAAGGCTTACATAAGAGACGGTATATCCTCTCCTGTCAATATTATTACCAGAAACAGTAAGATTATTGAAAAGTGCCCTGATAATTTTAAAACCGGAGTTCCTGTTTTAAAGTTTTTTAAACATAACAGATATTACTTACCACATGCAAAAAAGTCACCAATGTACACTATAGCGACAACTTTTGGTTGTCCATATTCATGTAAATACTGTCATTTTGAGAAAATACCAGCATCTCTTCGAGATACTTCCGATTTTTATAACGAACTTATCGAAGTTAAAAAACATGGTTTTAAACAACTTCACTTTAGAGATCAGACCTTTGGATACAATAAAGAACATCGAAAAGAGATACTCAGTATACTTAAAAATTTCGATTTTTCCTGCATTGTATATTCAAGAGTAGATATATTATCCGAAGAAGATATTAAAGAATTTAAAGAAGCTGGTATTGATTGTATTGAGGTTGGTATAGAAAGCGAAGAAGATAGCATAAGAGAAGATTATAACAAGAAAATAACTAATAAAGAGTATATTAAATTTTTTCACTGGCTTGAAAAATATAATATGGACTCATTAGCAAGTTTTATTTTAGGTTTTGAGGGTCAAAATGAAAACACAGAAAAAAATATGCTTGAGTTTATAAAAAAACTAAATCCAGATGTAATATCTATAAACCTTCTTGCAAAAAAAGCTGGAACAAGTCTTTATAAAGACAATTTACGATTATCCGATATGGGTCCAACATGTGGCGATATTGATTCGAAAAAATATCAGAAGATCCAACGTGCTATTTTCTTTAAGTATTATCTTTCTATACAATTTATATTAAACCAACTTAAAAAGATACGATCAAAAAAAGATGTCATTAGACATATTAAGAATGCTCTCGGTTTCTTTAAAACCTTCCATAAACCAGGGATTAGGGGTTAGGATTTAGGGGTTAGGGTATGAAAATAGATAATCGAAAACCGACGCTGGAATCCTAGCGGGCTTTCAAGGAGTTTTGAGATTATATATTTTTATAGGACGATTGCTAATCGTATCAAATATTCTTTTTTAAAGATATCAGATGACGGAGTAACCAACATTCACTGTCTGAGGACCATTAGCAAGCGCATGTCCACATCTTCCATAGGCTGATACAACTATCTTCCCTTCACCTCTGGTTAAAGCTATTTTAAAGCCTCCACCAAGACCAGGGTTTACAAGATTTATCTGTGCATATACATCTCTAACCGCATTTGAGACGGCTGTCTTTTCTCTCATAGTCTCGTTTATGACTCCTCTTGCTATTGCAGCTACAATAGCAGCTTCTCTCATCTTAACAGCAAGCTTTTCAGAAGCCTCTCCAACCTGTGTTGTTGCAGATGGAAGATTATACTGTTTGCATTTTTCAAGCCAGTATTCTTCCCTTTCTCTATCCTCGGTCATAGCAAGATATATTGTTATTCTTTCCTGAGATAGTTTAGGTTGTGATTTTTTCTCTTTTGCGACGTCTTTTACAATATCACTTTCTGATAAAAGTCCAACAAGCTTCTCTTCATCATCAAGTACTGGAACAGCTACAAGATTATGATCCATAAAAAGTTGTGCAGCTTCAGGTATCTGTGCATTCTCATTTATTGTTATAAAAGATCTTTCCATTATAGCGGAAGCTTTTTCATCTAGATCTAAAGTCTTGATAAGATCATCCATAAGAACAACACCTAAGAGTTCTTCTTTTTCCACAACAAGGACTGTCTTTATATTATACATCATCATCTTTTTTCTTATTTCAGCAGCTTTCTCTGTTTTTTTCACGGTTATAAACTTTCTTGACATTGCCTCTCTAACTTTCATGTTTCCCCCCAATGATTTTCAGTAAAAAATCATAGGATTTTGGATTTTGGGGTTTGGGGTTTGGGGTTGATTTTATCTTCCCAAATTCCAAATACCAGTTTTATCCTTAATCCCAGTTTTTATTAAATTTCCAATACGTTTACAAAAATTATCTTTCCCGCACTTGTATGTACTATATTTTCAACTATTACGTCAACATCTTTTCCAATATAATCTTTTCCGTTCTGAGCGACTATCATAGTACCATCCTCAAGATAACCCACTCCCTGCCTTGGATCTTTTCCATTTTTTATAAGTTTTACATTAAAATGATCTCCAAAAGATACGACTGGTCTAAAAGCTTCCTCTAGCTGATTTAAAAACAAGGTATCAACACCTTTAACAGAAGCTTTTTTTATTAGATTAAAATCATTAGAAAGTAAAATATAAGAACCATCTACAGCAAGTCTAATAAGTCTGTTGTCAACTGTATCTCCATTTGAATCAAAATCAACCTCAACTATCTCGACTCTATTTTCTTTTTTTAGCCTTTCAAGTAGCTCCAGCGCTTTTCTTCCTTTTTTTCTTCTAACTTCATCTCCACTATCTGCAAGTATCTGAAGTTCTTCAAGAATAAAATCAGATACTAATAGCTTTCTGTTAAAAATAGGAAACTTTACAATCTGCTCTATTCTGCCATCTATAAGTATATTTGAATCAATAAGTATTCCTGATCTGAAACTTCTCTTTTCCTGAAAGTATTTTTCACCAAGATTACCACCGAAGAAAGCAAATATAATATTTAAAAAAAGTGGTATCAATAGTTTTAAATAGGATATTACTATGTTTCCATTTTTTATATTAAACATAAAAACATAAAAAGGGATCAAGAGAAGATTAATAAGTGTCAATCCGCCAGTAATACCAAGAATTTGAGGAAATAATTTACCAATATTCAGTTTTTTCATTGTCTTTTTAATAAACTGATTTAATATTGCAGCAACAAGAACTCCAATAAGGTATCCTGAAGTACCAAAAAGCAAAGATACCTTAAACATAGTATTCCCGGGAAAGAGTTCAATAAAAAACGGACTTGAACTATAATATGATGCAATGAAAAAACCAAGTATAGTTCCTATAAATACAAACAAAAAATGAATTACTGAGTACATCAATCCCCTCTTATAAATAATCTTCCATTAAATATATACTATTTTTTATAAAATACAAATCTGATAAAGTCTTTTTCCTGTTGTATTTTTCCTAGTTCGCCTGCAAGTCGCATATAATCGCCGCCCTCTATATGCGAATACTCTATCTTGAAATTTTCTTGCTTGTAGTTTAAAGAATATATGTTAGTATCACCATTATATTCAAAAGCCATATTTATATTTTTATAAACAGGAAACTCAATATTATAAATAACAAAAAACTTTGGAATAAAATCATCCGGATCTAGATCAGCAAGCTGACTTCCAGTTTTGAGCTTATTTTTTAAGAGTGTGTAATCAAAATTTCCATATCTTGCAAAAGAGGTCTCAACATCTTCTCCTCCACCAAAGTTAGCACCAAAACCAAAATTTCTATAATAAAAGATAAGTGAATCGTAAAAATTATCTTTTTCATTTTTAAGCAGATAGATCATAAAATCGTTTCTACCTTTTTTCTGTGTATATCTAAACTCGTTTGCAGAACTTATATATTTAAGATTATCCTCATCTGAATCAAACTCATTTCTAGTTATTGTAAAATAATGATGTTCCCGAATCTTCTGTGTATAGGAAATCTTTGCCACTGTAAGAGTATGACCTACTCCGTTATTTGTATAGTCTCTCTGCTGATACTCAACAAAGTTCTCAAGTGAAAAACCAGGTGTAAAAGAATAATCAAGACTATATATATTTACTATCCAAACAATTAAAAACAAGGTAAAAATCAACTTTCTTATCAAACTAACTCCCAATCAATATTTACTATAATTTATTATTACAAGCTATACAAATAATAGTCAAGTTATTGGTACTGAAAAAAAGCGGAAAATAGTAAATCATTTTCGTAAAGCGTCAAGCGTGAAGCGAAACGGGTAAAAGCAGGAAAAAACAACATAAACCGTAAAGTATGAATGGAAAAGCTAAGAATATGAAAAAAGAAGACCCTGGGATTTTTTCCCCAGGGTCTCATTTTAATCTTTTATACTGTTTACCGTTTACTGTTATACTGTTTCACAGAGTCAGTTTGTTGTTCTTCCCATCACGCTTCACGCATTACACTTTACTGTTTTTCGTTTTATCGTAAGAATCCACCCCAATATGAGATGTATACCTGTGCAAATAGATAATTACCTCCACCTGTTACGTTTAGGTGTATATCAACTGAATGAGGTGTATACTTATAAAGAGAATAAGTACATTCATTTTTAAGATTAATATTTCTAGTACCATAGTTTATTCTCATATTATATCCATTCTGCGAAACATTATGTCCTATTCCATCATTATACCAATGGTTTAATATTCTCGCAGCTGAAGCTATTTGTCTTTCAAAACCTCTGAAATTCTCATTTTTTGAACCATTATCATAACATCCGACTCCAAGTGCCCAATCAAGCTTATGCTGACTTGCAGTTTTTCTGCTTATAAGACTCTGCTCTTTCTGGAACATATCAAGCATAACTTTTGGGTTTATACCATACTGGTCGGAAACTCTTTTTATAATAGCTGATGGATATTGACCTCTGTAAATATTTTTAAGACATGAATTTTTTCTTTCAAGAAACGCCTGTATATCCCCAGCTGTCATAGTATTGTTATCTGTAAATTCAGCATTTTCCATAAGCCTATCTAAAACGATCTTATTGTCCAGTGTTCCGCTCACAGGTTGACCATCTGCATTTCCATTTGCAGGAGGTGTTGGTGTTGGTTGGGTAGTGTTATCTACTGGCTGATCATCTGNATCATCTGCAGAGTTAGAATCACTAACAACATCGGAATCATCATCCGTTCCAGTCTGATTTGCAGCCTGATCTATAGTTCCAGGATCCGCTCCAGGTACAAGTGGCTCATAATTATTATTTGCCACCATATTATTTAAGATAAGGAAAAGAATATAGAACTTTCTGAAATTCTCATTGTTTTGTATAAATGCATGAAACTTGTTTATAACTACTTTTACTTTTTTAAAGAAATCGATCACTTTGTTTTTATTTTCCGTAAACTGACCAACATCAAGATTTTCAAGATTTTCTATTATTCTATCAACTATTCTTTCAAGAGCAGCTACATTACCAACTGTAACGTTCTTCACTAAATATGTTGCTATCTGCCCCATAACATTTTCATTTTCAACAACCTGCTGAGTAAGATGGTCTGTTTTCTGATCAAGCTCATCTCTTATATGAAGATAGTTCTTTTCTGTCTCTTCATCTGCTTCTGAGACATTGTTCTGAAGCTGTTGCTCTATAAGAGTGACCTGTGAAAATGTATCCACATAATCATCCATATATTTCTCAAACTCTGTCTTTTCCTGAGGTTTTTCCGGTTTATCAGATATCTGATCAAGATCAAAAGTTGTGTTACCGACAGGAATTATATCCGTAAGATCACCAGTACTTTCAACCGGATAAGTATGCTCGGTCACAGGAAGAGTTGGCTGACCAAGTATTTCAAGCACCTCATTAACACTTTCATCAACAACTATAGGACTTTCCTCAAAAACAGGAAGCATACCGGAACTTGCGGTTGTAAGTTTCTGCTTTTTCTTTTTTATAAGTTCCTTCTTCTTTTCGACCTTCTTGAGCTCACCTGGAGTCGAAAGGTCAATAGAACCGGAATAGCTCTGTGCAAATACTGAACCTGAAAAAACGATCAGGATAATCAGTATTAATACTTTACTTAATTTCATCTTGCCTCCTGTGCAAGAAGAGCTTCAAGAAATTCATCCCATAATGAATCTTTAGCAAAATCAAGTGGTTTGTAATATTTACCAAGAAGGTTGTACATCTTAATGTTTTCCGGGAAGAATATAGCACTTCTTGAATCTTCAAGCTTTCCATAAGAGTTTATAACTATCTTCTTTGGTTCAAGCTTCATAAGCTGTTCTTTAAATGCTTTTGCCAGATTGACCATATTTTCATCTTCACTGTTTTTAATAAACGCATTTGTAAAGGTCATAGTATCCATATAAAGATTACCATAATCAGGACCAAATGCTTCGTTGAAAAATTCAGAGTCCTGTCTTGCTTTAGCTATTATTGGAAGATCTCTTTCAAGATCAAGATTTTTAATAAGTTCATTAAGTGAAGCGATTACTCCATCAATGTTTTTAAGGTAGATCATTCCAAAGTTAAGTGGCTGAACTTTGAAAGCTTTTTCAGCGTTTTCAAGAAGAGCCTCCATATTCTGTTGTACATACTGTGAAGAATAAGTGTTGATAAAAGCTTCGAACTGATCTTCAGGAATATTATTTTCCTGCATATAAGCTAGAACATCATCATGATTATTTCTTAGATTCTTTTTTATTCTTTCTGCTACTGTAAGAGCGAAATTGATCTTGTATTTTTCAATGTTTGTATAGAAATCCTTGTTTGATGCTAGTATTGCTTCAGCAAGTCCTCTTCCTTCAACTCTTGGATGTTCTGACAAATATTTTAACCATCCAGTGTAAAAGTATCCTCCGCCTGGGAAGTTGGTTATTGCAGAAGTAATATATTTTGTGTGATCTCTGAAAGTCCTGTGCACTTCAAGCTCATTCATTATACAAGCATCAAATGCAATAAGTTCAAAGTTCATATCTGTTTCGTCAAGAACAGCCTTTACTTCTGCAAGAGTGATAGAATCTTTACTAGACTCATCATACGCAAAAGATCTACCAGGTCTTTTTGGAAGCATCTTATACATTGGGACGATCCTTGAAGATGCTCTTAAAGCCATCTTCCAGTCAGGAGCCATTTCCATAAGATATTCTACCTTAGCTCTGTAATCCTGCTGACTTGGTACTATAGAACTTCTTCTTGGTTGATCCTGTTGCTGCTGAAGATCATGAATTATTGTTCCAGGACCAGCTATCGATATTGTACCTGTTCCATGTCCCCAGAAATCTATCATATATTTTTTTGCAGGATACTGCTGCTTTACTTCTTCAATAAAAGTCTTAAGTGTTTTAGGATCACCTAGGTTGATCTCATCATAACCTTTGACTTTTGTGAATTTACCATCTTTTATTATATATCTACCATCATTGCCTTTTGAACCAAAATCGGATTCAAATACGACGTTGATCTTTGATTCATCAACATTTGCTTCAAGCATCTCTCTTATATCTATCCAGCCATCTCCTTCAAGGTCAGCTGAAGCTTCATTATCTGCTGCCATATAGATCATGACAGTCCAATCCTTTTCTCCTTCTACCTGTGAAAAAGCAGTTATAGCAAATATTATTACAAGAAAAATTCCCAAAATCTTTTTCATATTATCCTCCGTTATTATATAGATTTCTTTAATTTTAAGGGATTTTTCACTGGTTTTCAATCAGTTTTTTACTTTTAGAAAAAAAACATTTATGCTAAGATGATTTTATGAAAAAGAAGATTTTTATTTTATTAACAATATCCTTTTTTTTACACCTGTTCATTTTTTCAATAAATAAAAAAACCGATTATAATTTTGGGATATTAAAATATCATATTAACCTTGCAGCAAATATAATAAAAACAGGGTCATTAAAAAACAATCTAGATTTTCAAGATTATCTCTCAAAACTATATCACGAAAATGAAAATGAACTAGTAAAAATAGATAAAAACATTATAGACTCATTAGATTCTAAGAAATCGACTTTTTGGTATGAAAGAAATCCTGGTTATGGCGTGCTTTTAGCAATAACATGGAAGTTTTTCAATACATATAGTTATCTACCGATTATCATTTTCCAAATTATTATTAATGTTTTCATTTCACTTATTGTTTTTTTTATAATTTTCGAAATTTCCCACAATAAATTTTACGCAACATTTGGTTTAGTTGGTTATATTTTTTGTTTTCCTTTAATTTTTTTAGCGATTTTTCCCTCTGAAGATATATGGGGGATATGGAGCATAATCATATTTATTTTTTTCATCATAAAAGAGAAAAATTTTAAAAATCTTTCAATTGCCTTTGCTGTTCTAGGTTTTTTTTCATACATCCATGAATTACCGCATATATTAATAAAATATTTGGCACTTATAATTCCTTTTTATTTTTTTTATAATAAAAATAACTTTAAAATTTTTATAAAAAAATATTTTATTTGTGTTTTTTTATCTCTTATTATTCCAGCAATTATCTTAAGCCCTTATTCAATAAGAAATTATCTGATTTTTAATAAATATATTGAAACTAGATACTATGGCGATCTGGGGACAATAACCTCTTATGCAGAATTTGATAAGGGTTTTCTTGCAAAAGGAGATACCCTACTTATTCCAATGATAGAAAAAAAAATAAGTGATCAAAATTTAAAATTAAATCGTTCTAATCCTGAATATTGGGATATTTTTAACGACGAATTAAAAGAATACAAAAAAACCATTCCATGGTATAAAAGAATACAAAATTCTTTTTTAAGAATCCCATCATTGATTAAACAACGTCAATTTTGGGGTTTTGAAAACTTTACCGGTTTAATTAAAGAAATAAGAGAGAAAAATAAAAGATTCACAAAACCATTACAAGCTGAAAATAAACGTTATAAAACAATCTACTTTATTAAGGACAATCCTTTACATATAGCATCTGTTTTCGAAATCTTTAAAGCATTTATCGATATTATATTAATTTTTATGATTGGAAATTTGTTTTTTCTTATCTACGTATTCAAAAAAAAAGATCCAAAATCAATCATTATACTAATGATAAATTTTTTGATTTATGGAGGAAACTTATTTTATTTTGTTGATCAAAAATATATCTTATTTCCATACATAGTAAATTTTATTTTTATGTTTATTTTTATTTCTAATTTAATAAAAAAACGTTTATCTGATTTTAAAAATTCATAATTAAAAATTAACTTTTATCAGATTTATTTTGACAGCCTCCTTATTCACCTATAAAATATATAGGATTTATAGATTTTAAAACAAGGAGGTCTTATGACTATTACTGTCGGAATATTTCTTATACTATTTGGAGTTGCATTTGTATGCGAGTTTATCGATTCATCAACAGGAATGGGATATGGCACAATATTATCTCCGATACTGATAATTTACGGATTCGAACCTTCAATCGCGGTTCCGGCAGTCCTATTTTCTCAGGCTCTGGGAGGGTTTTCGGCAACTATTTTCCATTTCAGGTTTAAGAACCTATCCTTTCAACCTAAAAGTAATTCTCTAAGATCTTCAATATTAATAGCTATAATCGGAGTTATAGCCACTGTATTTGCAGCCTTCATTTCTATATCCATACCGAAATATCTTTTAAAAAGTTATATAGGACTTCTAGTTCTTGTAATGGGAATAATTCTTTTAACTAAACTCACTTTTAAAGCTTCGATGAAAAAGATCACCTTTATAGCTATTCTATCAGCATTCAATAAAGGACTTTCAGGGGGAGGATTCGGTCCTGTAACAACTTCGGGGCAGATAATAAGCGGACAGGATGAAAAAACCGCTATTGGCGTAACCACATTCTCTGAAGTACCAATATGTCTTGCCGGTACTCTCACCTATATAATAGGTAAAATAACATTAGAGACTCCTTCTGTCCTAAGTATTCCGGTAAGAGATTTTTTTGATATTCTACTTTCGGGAAGAATAGTTAACCTGGAATTGATATTGGCATTATCTCTTGGAGCCGTTTTATCAACTCCTTTTGGTGCTCTTACCACTAGACTTATAAAACCTAAATCTCTAAGAAGGACTTTAGGTATAATTGTTACCATATTAGGAATTTGGACTCTATACAAGACATGGTTTTAAAGTTAATAAAAGGACTTAAAACAAATATTAGTTGGGAGTGAACAGTTTGGAATTGGGAGTTAATGTTTCTTTACATAAAATCAGCCAGACTTGTGGATTCCATCCTTTTAGCTATATAATCCCTTATTTCTCTGAAAAAATCATTTAAGCCGGGTTCATTTTCCAAAGGACCAGGTTCATAGAAGTTTTCACTGGCTGAAGCAAGGGGTGATAAAGCACCGTCCATAGTCCTTACGATCTCTGAAAGAAAAATATCTTTCGGTTCTCTGGCAAGTGAATATCCACCATTTTTCCCGGCTTTTGATATTAAAATATTTCTCTGTTTTAGAGTAGTTAAGAGAGTCTCAATATATTTTTTTGATATATTATAATGCTCACTTATCTCAAGCGATGATATCATTTTCTTATTAAAGTATCTTGCGATATATATACATGCAAGTAAAGAATACTCACTTTTCGTTGTTAATTTCATTCAAAATCCACCAAAAACCATGGATTTACCAGATCTTCCTTGTTATAGACAAGAGATTCCTGTTTATTATACTGATAAACATTTCCACCTGCTTCGTTTACTATAGCATGACCAGCTCCAGTATCCCATTCCATTGTTGGAGCATATCTTGGATAATAATGAGCTTTTCCTTCCCCTACAAGACAGAGTTTTAATGAGCTTCCAGATGAAACAACCTCAACATCCGAAAATTCTTTTTTCTTTTCATCAATAAAATCCTGAGTCTCTTTACTCATATGAGACCTTGAGGCAACGACTTTTAAAACGCCAGATTTTTCAGGCATTTTTGTACTTATCTTATGCGATATT
>PKTG01000031.1 GCA_002869225.1 Candidatus Muiribacterium halophilum
CGACGTTCTCAAAATATCCCTAATGAAACAGAACCAGAATTTTGAGAATCTTTCTCCGGTGCCACCCAGGATTTTATTTTCTATACATTAATAAATTTATATCCTAAACTCCCCATTCAATATTCAACATTAAGTTTCTTTTTCTGCCTTAGTCCATATTACCATTTTACCTTATTACCTAAGTACCCTTTTCGCTTTACGTATTACGCTTAACGAATAAACGTTATAACGTTTAAACGTCTGAACGTTAGATCTTCGATACCTGACCTTCACCAGCGTCCATTTTAATCATCATACCATTTTTAAGTATATCCAGTGCTGCTCTAGCACTGCTTATAACTGGTATACCTAAAGTCTTACCAATTAATTTTATCTTTCCTTCTACATCTTCTTCCTCTATTATAATACCTGATGCCTGTTTAAGCATTGGAAGCACTGCCTCGTCAAGATATTTCATGACAACTATATCACCATCTTTAAAGTTTAGTATAAGTTCCTCATAGGATTTTGCTAGACATATTCTACCTTTAGCTTTTCCAGGAACTGTTGATATACCTTTTACAAGTACATCTCCTACTATCTCTACCTTGATAAGATTTGTGGCTCCTGCAATTCCAACTGGAACTCCAGCTACAATAACGACAATATCCCCATTTTCTATTAAACCTGTCTCCAGTGAAAGTTTTATTATCTGTTCCTGAAGTTCATCTAAGGATAAATATTCTTTTCCAAGAACTGGTTTTACTCCCCAATTAATAGAGAGTTGTCTCCAAACCTTTGTATCCGAAGTGACCGCAATAATTGGCATTTTAGGCCTCATCTTAGAGAGCATCCTTGCAGTATATCCTGTTTCTGTTACAGTTATTATTGCCTTTGCGCAAAGTTCATATGCCGTTGTAAGAGCGGCATTTGTTACAGCATTCGTCATATCTTTTTCTTTTAGAAATGATGATAAGAGACCAATATATACTTTTCTATAATCAATGGCTTCTTCTGTTCTTCTGGAAACATTATCCATAATATCCACACATCTTGAAGGAAACTTACCTATGGATGTCTCGCCGGATAGCATTACAGCAGAAGTCAGGTCATAAATAGCGTTTGCTACATCTGACACTTCCGCTCTTGTAGGTCTTGGACTTTCGATCATAGAATGTAAAAGCTGCGTTGCAGTAATAACCGGTTTTCCAGCCATAAAACATTTTTTTATAAGTTCTTTCTGAACGATCGGCACTTCTTCCATAGGAAGTTCTACACCAAGATCGCCACGGGCTACCATAATACCATCAGCAACATTTAATATTGAATCAAAGTTTTCAACACCTGTCTTATTTTCAATCTTTGCTATCACTTGTATTTTTTCATTTCCATAATTTCTTAGGATCTTCTTATATTCCATTATTGTCTCAGCCGATTGGACAAAAGATACTGCTATAAAATCATAATCCATATCCACTGCAAATCTTACATCTTCTTTATCTCTATTTGTTGGATTAGGAAGGTCTATATGGAAATTAGGAATATTTACACCTCTTCTATCCTTAATAAAACCACCGTTTATAACTTTACAGAGAACTTTTTTCTTATCGATTATATTAAGAACTTCTAGAGATACAAGTCCATCATCAAGAAGAATGGTCGCGCCGATCTTTACCATTGAAGGAAGTCTATCATAATTTACACTTATTAGTTTCTCAGTTCCCAAAACATCTTCAGTAGTAAGTGTTACCTGTTTATCATTCTTAAGTTCTATCTCACCGTTTTCAAAAAGTCTTGTTCTTATCTCCGGACCTTTTGTATCCATAAGAAGAGCTACATTTGAATTTTTTTCTCCTGCTACTTCCCTTAATAGTTCCACCCTGTTTTTATGTTCTTCGTGATCACCGTGTGAAAAGTTAAACCTGGCTACATTCATCCCATTATCAAGAATCTCAGAAAGAACTTCTTTATTATCTGTGGCTGGTCCTAATGTGACTAATATCTTAGTTCTGCGCATGTTTCCTCCTTTTACTACCCCTATAAAGGTCAATACAATACTCTTTTAATTGAACAATAAGTTCAACAAGCAGAACTCCCTTTGTTATTTTCTTATTATTAGATGAATCTTATCAGAAATACAGGGTGTTTACAAAATTTTGCGAGAAAAAAAGACATGTTTATTATATGATGTCTATACCTTCTTTATATAGTATAAAAACAAATTATTTATCTATCTCTTCTGGTGGTAGTTTTTCTTCTTTTTTCTCTAGTTTATCAAGTAGTGTAAATATATAAGAAGTCACCTCAAACACCTCAGGATTCTGGGCAATCCTTCCATACCATACATTCTCAAATCGACCAATATTTATATTAACAGTCTTATCTTTTCCTTTTATTGTCAGTTTATAAATTGGTTTTTCAAGTCCGTACAAAGAAAAATCTTTCACATTAAGATTTATCCACCTACCGGCTGCAAAATAAGTTAGTTCCTGTATAAGTTCATGAGCTTCTTTATGTACATAAGGGACTTCCTTATTATATTTTTTTAGACTGATCTCAAAAGTATCATCCTTTTTATTTACTTCAAAAGACACATCGTTTCCAACAAGGGATATAGTTTTTATCTCATCTTTATCAAATGCAGCTACTTCCAAGTCTTTATAGCCTAAGGGATCCCTTTCAAAATGTGATATAAACATCTCATTTATGACCAGTATCTCATCGGTATCACTCGCCTTCGCATAATAATTCCTATTATCAAATGTCCGAAATCCGAGCTCTATACTTCGCTCTTTTTCTTTTGTATTAAAAACAACTTTAAAAGGACCCTGTCCAAATCCAAAATCCTTCTGTTCTTCAGGTGATGCCTTTACACTCTGAATATAATTAAGCGATTCTAAAGAATCAAGCATATCATCTACTTTGTACTCTGCTGCTTTAAAATGATACGGAAAGGTCATCTCCCAATCATTTTTTTCATTTTTTTTAAATTCTAGCGAATCTCCCTCCGGATACTGAAGTTCGATTCTTTCTATTGGAGAAGCAATATCGGAAAAAACCATATCCGGTTCAGGAAGTTTTTCCTCTTTTTTCAGGTTTGTGAGGATATATACGTTTAAAAGTACTAAAATAACAAGTGCTATCGCTGTATTTCTAAACTTATTCATCTCTCTTTCTCCTTCTGATATTGATAATTATCCAAAAAATGATTGGAATAGCTGGCATTATAAGAAAATATAAATAAAGTAATGTCTTTGTCTGACCTTCTGTCATTGCAAGGGGTTGGCTCAAGACTTTTTTAGCTCTTATCGCAATAAACTGTTCATTTCCTGTCATATAATTCACACAGTTCATGAAAAAGTCTCCGTTTCCTGAAAGATGGAAGAAATTAGGAGTAATAAAATCTGAATCCCCAAGAACAAGCACTTTACCTCTTCTGTTATCAATAACTGGTTCCTCTTCCTGCTCGTTGTTTGCAGCGACTTCAGAAGTATCTTTCTTATTTTTATCTTTGTTAGTCTTATAACTTTCACTTATTACAGCCATTCCAAGTGGTGCTGCAAGATCATCTTCATCCTTCTTTATCGTAGCTTTCTTTCCTTCTATAAGTGAATCTATGTCTCTTTCCCCCCAGGAGTATATACCTGATTCAGCTAGTATTAGAGCTCTATATTCACGATTGTTCATATTATCAACAAGAATAGGTATTGCCATATTAAACACACATGCAACGTTGAAATCTTTTGTTATTCCATGGTCATTATAGGATGCTATTACAGGCATCTCCTTTCCAAGACCTTGTCTCTGGGATCTATCATCATAGTCAATTACCATTGCTTTTTGTGGTTCTATGTTATAATCCTTAAGAAGATCTGCAAATAGATAAGAATCCGGATCTAACATAAATATTACTTTTCCTGAATTTTCAATATAATCCTTAAGCATCTTTTTCTCATAATCAAAATATTCCTGTTTTGGTGATGCTATTATTAAAAGATCTGTATTTTCAGGTATCTTTCTATCAAGAGGAAGGTTGAGTTCATAAACATTATAATTATCCTCTCTAAGCACCTTAGATGCATATACAAGTGATCTCGGATCATCTTTATCAAAACCTTTTTCACCATGACCTGTTATAAAATAAATGGTCTTTTTCTTTCCAAAAGCGACCTCTTTGATAGCATTTGTAAATTCCTTCTCTGAGATCTCATTCACTCTTTTTTCGTTTTCCTTATACTGAAATACTATAGTAGGAGCTATGACCACATCATATTTTTTTGTAAGTAAAGGATCTTTATATGGATTTACCGTTCTATAAGATATCTTTTTTGAATAAATCTTATATCTTTCCATCATATCTTTAAAATCATTCTCTCCAGCAACATTTTCAGGAGTAAAAAATGCGATCACCTGAACATCTTCTGTATTTTCATTTAAAGAACCTAATATTTTTTTAGTCTGTGAACTTAATGAATATTGTTTATTCTCTGTGAGATCAAACTCTCTGTTGTTTTGATAGATAATATAGTTTACAGAATATATTATAGCAAAGATCGTTAAAGAAAAGAGTATAGCATTTGAAGAATATTTCATTCCCCTTCCACGGACACTTTCCATCAAAAGATCTGTATTGTATAAAAGCCATGATATAAGAAATATTCCAGCTATTATAATAAGACTTAGTGAAAGACTATTAAGTATACCATTATAAAAGTATACAAAACCTGCTGCAGCTAAAAAAAATACAGCTATTAAAATATTCCAGGAAGTATATTTTTTAAAATTCATCATATTATTCCCTCCACCTTATTGAATCAATATACAGATTTGCTAAAAGAAGCATAAAAAAGATGAAAGAAATAAAAAATGAAATATCTTTAACTGATATTATTCCTTTCATAAAACTATCTATATGAGTAATTATAGATACTTCGGAAAACATCTTTCCGGGAATTCCTTCTGTGATCTGGCCAAACCATCTGGATATCCATAATATTAAAAGCATACCCAGTGTTGATATTGCAGCATGAATAGGATTTTTAAATATTGAAGAAAAGAAAAATCCTACAGCTAAGCAGGATACTCCAAAAAGAAAATAACCTAACACTCCTACAAAAACCGGTATTAAAGCAAATTTTTGAATCATGTAGATGGATATAAAATATGGAGACATAAAGATCATAAGTACAAAAAATATTATTATCTGAGAGAAAAATTTACCTAATATAAGCTCATAATTTCTAATAGGCGAAGTAGATAAAAGTTCAAAAGTACCTGTTTTCCGCTCTTCAGCCATAATTCGCATGGTGATTATAGGAACTATAAAGATAAGCACGAGCGCACTTACCCATAAAAAACTACCAAATAACATCTGGTTTATTGATAAAGCCTGAGCTTCTCCCATTGGATTTTCAGCAACAATACTCATCTCAAGATATGAATGTAGAGAATCTCTAAAGAAGAAGCTTGATATAAAGAGAAATACTGCAATTATTATATAACCCAGAGGAGAATAGAAAAAATGTTTCAATTCTTTTTTTATTATAGCTAAAATATTCTTCATACTATTTCCTCCCTGGTAATAAGATGATGAAATACCTGTTCAAGCGAAGCACTTGAAGGCACTACGGATAGTATATCAGCCTTTGCTTCAACCAGATTCTTAATAACTTTTGAAATATCTTCTTTGTTTTTTAATTCTACTTCAAGCATATCTTCATTACTTTCTATCTTTTTTACTACATCCATCTCTGAGACAGCAATCTTAGCCTTTTCAATATCGTTTGCTATCTTTATCTTTACCATCACTGCACCGGTAAGTTTATCTGATAGATTCTCTGGAGTATCCTTAGCGATTATCTTCCCATTGTTTATTATTATTACTCTTGAACATGTAGCAGATACTTCAGGTAATATATGAGTTGATAACATTATTGTATGTTCTTTTCTAAGTTCTTTGATTAGATTTCTTACCTCTATTATCTGAATCGGATCAAGCCCTGAAGTAGGTTCGTCAAGTAAAAGTATATCAGGTTTATGAATCAGCGACTGTGCTATTCCTACTCTTTGCCTATATCCTTTTGAAAGATTCATGATAGTCTTTTTATAAACGTTTTCAAGACCACATTTTTCAACAGCATACTCTGTATACTCCTTTTTCTTTCGACTTTCCACACCTTTGATATCAGCAACAAAAGAAAGATAATCCTTTACAGAGAAATCAGTGTAGAGTGGAGGAAATTCGGGAAGATAGCCAATTCTTTTTTTTACCTCGATCGGATTCTCAAAAATATCATATCCTGCGATCTCAACATTTCCTGAATTTGCAGGTGAAAATCCAGTAAGCACTCTGAGTGTCGTCGTCTTACCCGCTCCATTAGGACCAAGAAACCCGACTATCTCCCCCTCATTTACTTCAAAAGAGATATTATCAACCGCTACAAAATCACCATATTTTCTTGTAAGGTCTTTGACTTTAATCATCACCTTTTACCTCACTTATTATATTTAATAGATCTTTATTTATTTCATGAAAGAAAAAAGTATCTAATATAAACACTTTTTCTCTATAAAAAGCATATATTCCCTGATTGTGTGGGTTCCTATTGCCGAATAACAATGAAAGCTTTCTGTCAGGCCAAATCAATTCCACTTCCATTTTAGGAAGATCAAGACCATATTCTTTTAGGTCTTCAAATTCATTTAATCTTCTGACTACATTTATGTCCTCTAACTTCTTTGAGATTGTATCTATGAGATTTTCAGGTGCTTTTTTACCGTTTATAGTCTTTTTTTAAAGATCTATTGAGAATTCGCCAAATCTATTTTTTACATCTATAACAGTAGGAGATTGTTGTATCCCTGTAAAGTTATTCACCTTATTTTTTCTAATATTTATCATGACAAGAGAAACAGAAACAAATATTAAAAACACAAAAATAAGTCTAAGATTTGTCTTATTCACTCTTTTCCCTCCTGTAAACGACAAGGATCCCAATAAGTACAAAGAGCAGTGGGATAATAACTACACATATCCATAAGATCTTTGATTTTGCAAGATTGGTAAGAGTAATAAATCTTTTAACATTGACATCACTATCACGAACAGCAACTACATTCGAATCAGCTGTTAACCATTCAATAGAGTTGTATATTAGATCCGAGTTAGCAACAAAATCAACAAAATTATCAGTAGCAAAAGTAGCATCTCCAATAACTACAGCTCTTGCATCAATATTTTTATAACCAGCTTGCTCTTTCTTTGCAGCAATCTTCTTACTTGATACTACCATCGCTGCATCTCTCATTATATCTTCATCTTTATCAGGAAGAGTTTTATCATTTAATTCTTTGCTTAGTTCTATATATGATTTTCTTTTATCTGATTTAATAAGTTCCTCAACAAGATAATCACCTTCGGGTTTGCTTTTACTTTCATAAAGAGGTCTTACAAGTGGAAATACTGTCTGAGCAAGATTATCAGTTATGTAATGAGGTTTATACTCCTTCCCAGCCGGAATTGAGGGATCTCCGTTTAAATTGGCACCACCATCAAATATTATACCATCCTCGACATATACACCTAGATAATAAGCAAGTTCTTTCATCTTAACACCCTGTTCAAATTCAGTATCAAGAAGTAATAGTATTTTTCCGGAATTGTCAAAATAATCCTTTATAGATTGAAGTTCTTCTTTTAAAAGTTCTTTCTTTGGGGATGCGATAATAAGTACATCACAATCCTCTGGAACTTTATGTGTTTCTGATAATAAAAGTTTTTTTGTCAGATAATTAGATTCTTTTAAAAAATCATTTATTTTTGAAAAAGATTCCGGCTCATATGTATCGATTTTCTTTTCACCATGACCTTGTAAAAAATACAATACAGGTTCTTTATTTATAACCAGTTTCTGAATAGCTGAACTAATCTTTTCCTCTGAATATGAATATACATCCTCTCTTTTTGCATCTGCTCCATTACCATATACCAAAACGATCATATCGTTACTAACCCCATATTCAAGAGCTTTTTTGGGAGATAGATCAGGATCTATAAAATCGATCTTGACCTTTCTATTTACAATTTCATACTCTGGTAGATGTTCCCTTAAAAAACCATAACCTTGACTGTTAGATTTAAAAAAGACCTGAATATATAATGGTTTTTTTACTTTATTTAGAATTTTAATAGTAGAATCATTAAGTGAGTTGAGACTTGTCTCAGTGACATCTATATGAATAAAATAATAGGATGACATAAGATTCACTATAACTATTATAGCAAAGACCATAATCACAGTTATTAGATTGTTTATTCTAAAGTTTCTCTTTATATCCTTCATGATCTGTACCTCTTATCTTCAATAAGTTTGATGGTTATAATCAGCATAAAAACGGGTATTGAAAGTAAAAAGATAACTGCTCTTGTATCAAGTATTCCTTTAGCAAAATAAGAATAATTTTGTGCTATTGAAATATATGCAAGTACCTTGCCCAAACTATAAGAAAGGTTATCTTTGAGCCAATGAATCGCCCACATAAATAAGAGTATTCCAAAACCTGTAATACTTGCTACAACCTGACTTTTTGTAAGAGCTGATGAAAAGATACCAACTGATACAAAAGCCATTGTAAGTAAAAACATCCCAAGATAACTTGATAGTATTAGATTAGTATCTGGAATCGAGTACATATAAAGAAACGACACATAAATTAAAGTCGGTAAGAACATGATTATTGAAAACATCATAGCACCTAAAAATTTCCCGATGACAAGCTGGGCAGAATTTAAAGGATATGAAAGCAGAAGTTCAAAAGTCCCACTTCTATTTTCTTCTGAAAATAATCTCATTGTCAAAAGAGGGATAAAAATCATTAACATAGTAGAAAGACCACCGCTAAAGGAGATCCATGAATTTGAGTTTTGTGTCTGAAAAATAATAGTCTTAAAAAAGTTTCCTGATATTATAGAAAAAACACATAGTATTACATAAGCTAGAGGAGAATAAAAATACGATCTTAATTCTTTCATTCCAATCACTAATATATTCTTCATCTTCCCTCCTCCTCAGATACTACAGAAATAAAGACTTCTTCCAGTTCAGGGTTTCTTGTATATATCTCAAACACATCGAAACCTGCTTTAATAAGAGAATGGTTTAGTTCAGCTCTTATATCTTGTTTTGTTTGCAAGATCTTAACAAGAAAATGTTCTTCCTTCTCTTTCTCATATATAAAATCCTGTGTAAATCTCTTTATTATCTTTTCACTTTCCTTTTTATTACCTTTAAATTCAACAAACAGATCTGCCCCTACTCCCTTTTTAAAACTGTCTAAAAGATTTTCAGGAGTATCAAGTGATACAAGTCTACCTCTGTTCATTATTGCGACTCTATCACAGGTCACATTGACTTCAGGAAGAATATGAGTTGAAAGAATAACAGTATGTTCTTTTGCAAAGGACCTTATAAGTTCTCTTATCTCGACTATCTGTTTAGGGTCAAGACCGGAAGTTGGTTCATCAAGTATTAACACCTGCGGATCATTTATAAGAGCTTGTGCTATACCTACTCTTTGTTTATAACCTTTGGATAGATTTCCTACTAAACGTTTTCTCATCTCTGTAAGACCAGTCTTTTCAATAGCCAGGCCAACTTTTTCAACAATATCCTTTATATTTTTTAACTTTGCTACAAATTCAAGATACTCATGTACTCGCATATCATAATAAAGAGGATTACTTTCCGGAAGATATCCCAGATCCTCTCTTGTTTTTATACCTGTATTGAAAACGTTCTTTCCATCAATGAAAATTTCCCCAGAAGTTTGCGGAAAAAAACCAGTTATCATTCTCATAGTTGTGGTCTTTCCTGCTCCGTTTGGTCCTAAAAGACCAAGTATCTCTCCTTTTTCGACCGTAAGAGAAAGCTTATATACAGCAGTAAAAGAACCAAATCTTTTTGTAACATCTTTAAGTTCAATCATAATTAAAACTCCGTTATTAATGAAATTCTTTTTATAAATGTTGCAAATATTATACCGAAGATAAGTAAACTTAGATAATTCTCGATTAGGATTGTAATAATTTACCGATAGACAGCTAAGAACTGTTATTGATTATGACTAACATGATCAAGTGATTTTTGATTTCATCAAAACGTTCCGGAATTATTTAAATAACAGCAGGGAATTGGGATAAAACTGGATTTTGGATTTTGGGAAGATCAATACCAACCCAAACCCCAAATTCCAAACCCCACGCTTTTTCTATTTTCTGCTTTTATCTATTCACTGTTTCCTGTTCAATGTTAACAGGTATGCAGAAACTAAATGTTGAACCTTTTCCAAATTCGCTTTCTACCCTGATCTTGCCACCCATCATCTCAACAAGATGTTTTGAAATAGTAAGACCAAGACCTGATCCACCATATTTTCTGGTATGAGATGCATCGACCTGCTGAAAAGATTCGAAGATCGTTTTCAATTTATTTTCCGGAATTCCAATGCCAGTATCTTTTATATCAAAACATATGGTTTCATTTTTATTATATACTTCAACAAGCACTTCGCCTTTTTCTGTAAATTTAATGGCATTTCCTAACAGATTGACGATAACCTGTTTTAAACGATTCTGATCTGAATTGATATTCTCCGGTAAATCTTCAGAAAATATAATATTAAGCTTAATATTCTTTTTATCAGTTTGAACCTTAAGCATTGTTATTATACCTTCCAGCATATTTTTTATATTGAAGTGCGAATATAAGAGAGAGAATTTATTCGATTCTATCTTTGAAAGATCCAGGATCTGATTTATAAGTTCAAGCAGTCCCCAACCACTGTCGTTGATTATCTGAGCATATTTTTTTAATTCCTCATCAAGTTCTGAATAAAGAAGTATCTCTGTCATTCCAAGAATTGCTGTCATAGGAGTCCTTATCTCATGACTTATATTAGCAAGAAACTGTGATTTTGTACGATTTGCTACCTCAGCCTCCTCTTTTGCTTCCATCAATGCTTTTTCCCACAACTTTCTTTCGGTTATATCTCTTGTCGATCCAACTACTCTATAGGCATCACCGTCTTTTGTCCTTATGGCTTCAGCTGTTGAATTTACCCAGATATATTCATTTTCGTTATTTTTTAA
>PKTG01000092.1 GCA_002869225.1 Candidatus Muiribacterium halophilum
AAGGATCTTAAATGAACTTCTTCAGGAAAAGATAGAGGAAGAAGGGTATAAAGTAGAGGTGTATGAGGTTAAGGTGTGGGAATCTGATAGAGCATGGGTATCATTTAATCCTTATCGCTAATGATAAGGATTAAATGAGTTAAAAATCAATAATAGGTTTATACTACGCGGGTCCTGACCCCTGCGACGCAACTCAAAACATCCCTAGTGAAACAGAACCAGAGTTTTTATTTCCTTTCTCCGGTGCCACCCGCTGAGAATTATTCTACATTCTAAGAAAAGTTTCCTTTGATTACATCATTTATTTTAGCCTTTTGGATTTTTTTATTAAAATAAATTCCGACCCTCATCCCTCACACCTAATCCCTGATCCCTGTTTTTTATATCCATTTTAAGAGAAATACAATCATTCACCGATAATAAAAAAGTATAAATTTAAAATAGGAGGTGTATATAATGAAAAAACGTTATAATCTTTGCGAAGGTTGCAGAAAAGATGTAGAATGTAGTGAATGTGAAGTATTTAATTCAAAAGAAAAGATGAAATATATTAAAAGATTATTGGGGTGGTAATGAAGAAATTACTTATTATACTTATGCTGATCGGGATAGCTCTCGGATTCTATCAGGTGTTTTTTCAGGTAGAAGAAGAATCTGATAATGTAGATGTCACAACAAAAAACATTTTCAAGAATATGCCTGGTATGCAGGTGACGACTTCAAATGATATCGGTCTTATAACACTAAATGGTGTAATATCATTTTCTTCAGCTGATTTTACTGGAATGTCCACCGCGGGTAGTCTGATAAATGCTTTTAATCATTTTGAAGATTCACCAGTTAAGGCGGTGATACTAAGAATAAATTCACCTGGAGGAAGCATAGGAGCTGTTCAGGAAGTGTGTTATGCTATGGATAGTTTCAGAGCTAAAGGAAAGAAGATAGTAGCTTCCTTTAAGGATATATCAGCTTCCGGTGGATATTATATTTCCTGTCATGCTGATGAGATAGTGGCAAATCCTGGAACTCTTACCGGTAGCATAGGTGTGATAATGCAGTTTCCTTCATTTAAAGGACTTTTTGAGAAATATGGAATAAAGTATAACACTATTAAAAGTGGTGAGTTTAAAGATATTGGTAATATGGGTCGTGAGATGACCGATCGTGAAAAAGAATTGCTTCAGAGTTGTGTAGATGATTCCTACGCTCAGTTTGTTCAGGCTGTTGTTGATGGAAGAGGAATTCCAACAGATGAAGTAAAAGCTATTGCAGATGGTCGTATATTTACAGGCAGACAGGCAAAAGAGAAAAAACTTGTTGATGAACTTGGTGGAATGGATGTAGCGATTGAAGTTGCAAAAAAAATAGCTGGTATTGAAGTGAAAGAACCAAAGTTAGTAAAATACAGACCAAAATTCAACTTTTTTAATCTTTTTTAAGGAGATATAAAATTGACTTTTAATAAAGAGATAGATGATTTTTTAAATAATCTTGATGGATTTCTTATGAGAAGAGATCTTGTAAAAGATATATCAATCGGACTTCAGGTCCTTTTACTTGGTATCTTAAACCTTGCTTTGTTTTTTACAGTCTATGTATCTAGATTAAAAAATATGACGGCTTTTGTAGTATACTTTATATTCTTTGTCCTTATGTGGGGTGTTTACAGACTTACTTTTATTCCTTTTGCAAACTTCCTTGCAAAGAGACTTTTGCATGTTAGTGCGGACAGATCTGTTGGAAGACTTATTTATTTTTCAATGGTTCCATTTTGTTTTATTTTTCCGCTTATCTTCTTGGGACTTACACCTGGTATGAAAGGTCTTATTTTTCTAGTCATATATGCTATTCATCTTCATATTACGACAAGGATATTTTCTTTCTGTTATAAATCGACTTATGTTGAAGTATTATTTTTTCTTGCGCTTTCTGCCGGATTTTTTATATTCATGTTTAGTGCGTTTTTCTTTAGTGGTTTTATTTCTCTTTTCATGTAAAAGGTCACGCATCTTTTCACGTTCTTTTGCACTTATTTTCTTTAATTTCAAATACAATGCTGTTGCTATTGTAGTTGGAGTCGGTGTGAAATCCTGTATCTGAAATGGTACAAATCCAAGTAATCTAATCAGATCTTCCTTTAACTTTTTTGTCTTGTTATATGTACTTGTTGGAAAAGCTGAGATTATATATGGAATCAGATAAATATCTTTTTTATATTTTTTTCTGGTCTTTTTAAAAAATTCTACAAAATGTTCAAACTTTTTAAAGTCTGGTTTTCTCATTAAGTCTAATATCTCATCGTCACAGTTTTCAGGAGCTACTTTAAGCTGTCCACCGGCGATATCGTTTTTTAGTATGAAATCCAAAGCCTTTTTATATGGAATATCAAATCGAATACCACTTGATATTGATAGATGTTTGACTGCCGAGTTGACTTTTTTTAATAGTCTTAAATAGACATTCTCATCGATTACAAGATTGTTGCAAACTTGTGGAAATAGACATGAGCTTCTCTGACAATAATCTTCTCTTTTACAACGAGCTCCATAAAGGTTTGCAGTTGGTCCCTGAAGATCAGATATGCTTTTTAAATGTCTTTTATCTATTTCTTCGAGTATATTGTCGATCGACCTGCTTTGAATGAGTTTTCCCTGATTTAATGAGATAGCACAAAAAGAACATCCGCCACCACAACCTCTATGCGATATAACTGTGTTTCTGACGGTCTCGAAAGCTTTCAGCATTTTCTTTGGTTTAGGAATAGGTAAATATGTAAAAGGTAAAGAGTGAACATAATCCATCTCTTTTGAAGTCAAAGGATGGGCAGGTGGATTCTGTACTATAATACTCTTTCTATTTTTCTGATATATCTTTTCTTTAAAAAATGGCTGTGAGTATTTATATATATCTTCAGTAAAGGGAAGCATCTTTTCAGGAGAAGTCTTTAAAGATTCGGTATCAGTAAGCTTTTTTAATTCTTTTAATGTATCTTCATGGGATAATGGAAGTTTATAAGTTATTCCCTTTAAGTCAAAGATATTATCTTTTTTATTTTCTTTTATAAGTTTTGCTATATCTTTTATTGTGTTTTCACCAGAGCCATATACAATTACATCAGCTGAGAAGTTTTCAAGAAGCGATGGTTGTATCTTCTGAGTGAAAAAATCATAATGAGCAAATCTTCTGAGAGTTGCTTCAACTCCGCCAAGTACAATAAAAGAATCCTTAAAGGAACTTCTTACTTTATTTGCATAGGTAGTTAACGTGTTTCTGATCCTATCAAGAGAACTTCCACCATCAGTATAGGCATCTGTCTTTCGTTTGACTCTGTTAACGGTATAAAGATTCACAGTTGAATCAATACAACCGGAAGTTATACCAAAGAAGAGATTAGGTTTTGGAAGAAGATCAATTTCCTTAAAATTATCTTTTGCATCAGGTTGAGCACATATCCAGACGCTATAACCTTCGTTTTGTAATACACGGGCAATAACAGCGATGCCAAAAGAAGGGTGATCGACATAGTGGTCACCTGTGAGTAAAATGACATCAGGGTGGGAGTTATCTAATTTAATTAACATAATGGGATTATTATACCTTTAAAGTAGCATATTTCAAAGATATATACCTTTAAAGTAGCATATTTCGTATCGTTATTACTTGTCTTTTACTTCTATAATAACTCAAGCCTCTTTGAAAGCCCGCTAGGATTCCGGCGTCGACTTTCGTTATTCAATAATCAAAATCCTGCGTAATCACTAATCCAAAATATACTCCCTTAAAGGTATTATGAAAAATCATAGGAGTAAAACCAAAAAAAGGTTCGGAAAACTTAGTTTTCCAGATATGAATTAAAGATTTAAAAACCCCAGATATAATGTTTTGACCTTAATGAGAATCTGTTGTATACCTCACAGGTCCTGCTCCCTGCGACGTTCTCAAAATATCCCTAGTGAAACAGAACCAGAATTTTGAGAATCTTTCTCCGGTATCACCCGCTGAGAAAGTTCCTACTTCTATACTTATATTATTCTCAACGTTAGTGGGGAGTTACGGCAGTTTTGCTAAATATAAACGATAGTGCAGTTTATCTTTGAAGCTTCGCTTCTGCCACAGGGTCCGTAGCCCTGTTGCAAAACTGCAAAATGATTTTTTCATTAAAAAAAAGATAAATCAATAAAAAAACTAAACCCACTAATACCATTAAACAACATATGAAACAAATTAATTTATTAGATAGTTTAAATTGAGTTTTGACGACAATGACGGAGGCATAGCCATAGCTACGTCGAGTAAAGTGGAGTTGGAAGGTGTTGGAAAAAAAATTAAGAAAATTATCTAAATCTCTTTTTTAAAGGTATGTAGTATGGTATAATATAAGTACTGTCAGACTTGTGGGCTGATGACTTCCTTTCGATACTGGCGAATTTAATGGTCGCTGAAAATACTTTTATTACGTGGGGAGGCCACTATGAAATTTTTCGAAAATCCAGAAGTTCGCGAGGAAAATCTTTTAATCTGTTTTTCTGATTTAACTAACTTTGTGAAGATCGCAAAGAAGATGACTGATCTTGAGCTTTATGATTTTCTTCAGGAGTTTTATTCTTTTTATCACAAAGCTGTTGAAGAAAAAGGTGGTTTTGTAGTCAAGTTTATGGGAGATTCAGCTCTTGTTGTGTTTCCTGAAGACAAGGTCGACGAAGGAGTTTTGCTTTTAAAAGTTTTGAAAACAAAAGTTGATGACTGGATCAGAAGTAAAGGCGAGAATGGAAGACTTATTGTTAAAGTACATTTTGGTAAAGTCGTTTGTGGATTTTCCGGTACAAAAAACAACAAAAAGTTTGATGTATTTGGAGATGAGGTCAATAAAGCAGCTATGCTACAGTCAAAGGGTTTTGCAACAAGTGTAGAACTTTTTAGAAAACTTAAAAAAGAGACAAGGACACATTTTAAGAAACACACACCACCAATAACTTACATACCAGTAGAGCATCAACATAGATAATAATTACCGTAAAGCGTGAAGCGTGAAGCGTAATGGGTAAAATCACGAAGAAGCACGATGGGTCGAATTTTCGAAAAGTCGTATAGTCGATTAGTCGAAATATCGGTTTTTTAAGTAGTGAGAAGTGAATGGTGAACAGTCTATAAGTAGTGAGTTGGGAGTGGGGAATGGGGAGTTTTTGCTCCATCTCTCCACTCCCGCAAACTTTATTTTTAAATATTGAAATATGAAGTTAAAGTAGCTCTTAATAAGAATTCTTCTTTTTCCTGATTAAGAAAAGAATTAATATCACTAACATTATTTATATCATTTAAAGTAAATGGAGTTGTAAATGATGGAAAGAAATCATTATTCTTGATTTTTGACATGATTATTTCAAAGACTTTATTTTTTGATTCAAAATTAAATCCAAGATTTAACACATTGCTTTTTGATAGATTATTATTAAAAAGATTAAAATCTTCTTTTATAGATTCACGACTCAGAAAAATTGAATAGTTGTTTTTTGAATAATTAATTAAAAAAAACAGATCTTCAACATTACCATAATATCCAAGATTGTTATATAAGGGTTCATTAAAAACTAAAGTGTTATCCTCTAAAGAACTACTATAAAATCCTCTACTTAGTCCTTTTTCTTTGTTTATAAAAGAAAGAGTGCATGAAAAACTTTGATTTAATTGGTATTTTAATTTAATTAAATAAGAAAGGAAGGTACTTTCACCAGCTGAAGAGGTAAAACTTGAGAAATATTCAGAAGAGTAATCGTAGCGACATAGATCTGTATATAGATTCAAGTCATTAATGATATTTTCTTTTTTGTACGACACAAGGAAAGTACTAAAATCTGAATCAAAAGTATTCGGAGATGCAAGATAATTTTCAAATAAATAATATCCCAAGGTGAGATCAAATAAATTATAATTAAAACCAAAAATATTAATAGGTTTATTTTGTAGATATGTCTTGTTTATGTTCAAAAAACCTGGATTTATAGTATCAGAAATATCTTTTTTATATAAACCAAATTCGAATCTTCTATCAGAGAGCTCTATACCATTAATGAATGTATCAAAGTGTAATCCGTTTCCTAATCTTTTATAAAATCTTCCCGTTTTAATTTTTTTATTATTAGAAATGTCACAATCGATTGATAATGTTTTTATTTTATTATCAAGACTATTATTGTCTACAAAGCTAAGTAATTCGAGGTTGATAAAAAGTTTTTTCTGATTAAGAGGAACTTTGATGTTGTTTTCTAAAATATACCTTAATTTCTTTTGTTTTTGTGATTTATAATCAAATGATAAATAGTCAATAGAAAAAGATGAAAGAGTTAAAAACAATTCGTTTTTATTTTTAAATCTGGAGTTGTTAAAATAATATAATTTTTTTAAAAGAGTATCTAAATCTATCTCTACTTTTATATTGTTTTCATTCTTTTTACTTATATTGTCAAGCCATTTCAAGGCAGTTTTTGGTCTTTTTAACTTATAATAAGCATCAGCAATTCCTTTTATAGATAATACATCATCTTTCTTTTCTCTTAAAGCAGCTTTAAAAAGTTCGATTTTCTTAATTAGATCTTTTTCAGTTTTTGCTTTTTTATACAGAACGGTATATCTGTCTGTTTCATTTGGAGTGTAATTTAAAAATCCATCGAAATCTTTGAATAAATCATATTTTTTCTGATATTTCTTAAGATCGTCAATAAGAAAGTTGTAATAATCTTTTTTTGATGGATCAAATTTAATTAATTTTTGATAAGCTTCATAAGCTTTTGGAAAATTTTTAAAAGATTTATAAATATATGCTCTTCTAAGATTTATTTTTATAAATGCTTTTTTATATAGTTTAGGATCTATGCACTTATTATCAAGATCTAGAGAAAAAGAATTTAAAAAACAAACGAAAATTATAAAGATGAAAAATGTTTTTTTAATTAAGCCTCAATATTATAATAAGATTATATGTCAAATAGAAATTATAATGCATATAAGTGATATATTTCAAGTTTTTTAAAAAAATGTTATAATAATAACAATAGGGAAAAATTAAAAAAATATAAAAGAATAAAATGGAGAAAACAATGAGAACAAAAAAGAATATTCAAATAAGCATTATATGCAGTTTGTTTATCATTCTTTTTATTTATATAGGATGTGGTTCAGGTAGCGGAGTAGATAAGATTTATTATCCAGTTACAAGTGAACTTGCAGGAGAAGTATTTTTCGAAGGTCAAAACCTTCAGGATGTAAAAGTGAGTGCTCAGAAAAAAACTGTAAAGATAAATACAAATACATTTAACACAGGTGAATTTAAATTTGTAGATATAATTTCTGGTGAAAATACTGTAGAGATAAAGAAGGAAGGATATTACATCAAAGAGCAGAAAGTAGATATTGTCCCCGGGAAAAGTAATAAGATAGAAGTCGAACTTGAAAAAATTTCTGAAAATGCAAAGTTATTATCGATTGAAAGTAATCTAAACGAAATTGAATTAGAGAAAGATATAGAAGTATCAATGGATATATTCGAATTCACAGGAATATTTGAGGATGGAAGAAAGGGAATAATATCAAAAAATGATTTGCAAAAGAGTTTTAATGGTGGAGAGATATCTTCTGAAAATATTTTACCAAAAGAAAATGAGGGTTTTTATAATCTGAAATTCTATAAAGATTCTGCTGAATGTAATATAAGAGTTAAAATAGAGGAAGTTGCTGAAATAGAAAAAGCTAATATAGATGCAACCATAAATGTGTATTCAGAAGGAGCATTTAAATTAGATGTATCAAAATATGCAAAAGCAGAAACAGATAATTTTATTGTTTTAACAGACGAAAAAAATAAAATATCCGGAAGTTTGGAAGATGATTATATTTTATCAGGATTTAATAATGGTTCTACAAAAACAATTTCTATTTTATCGCTAGAAGAATCAGGTAAAACAAGGTTTCAGGATAAGTTTTCATTAACAGAAGGTGTTGGAGATAAGCCATCAAATATAACAGGATTAACAATAATTGATACCCAGGAAACAAGTGTAAGTTTGGACTGGAATAAATCTTTTAACTCAAAAGAATATGTTATTACTTTATATAAAGATTTGATAAAAGAAGAAGAATTTACACAGTCATCAACAGAAATAACTATTCAAAATATTTCTGTTGGAGAAGATTACATAATAGAGATTTATGCAGAGAATGATTTTGGAAAATCTTTAGAATCAAGTATAAATCTTATGTTAATAGGGAATACAAAATTTACACTCACTGTCAATTCGGGAGCAAACGGCTCAGCATCTGATCAGACAGGAGAAGACTCGTATTATCCGGGTAGTGATATAAACATATTAGCAATCCCTGATACAGGTTATAGATTCCTTAATTGGTCAGGAGATACAGATTATGTTGGAGATATAAATCTCGCAAATACCACGATAAGAATGCCGGCTTCTAACGTAAATATTCAAGCAAATTTTGAGGTGGATACAGCACAGACATATATATTAACAGTAAATTCGGGAGCAAACGGATCAGCATCTGATGATACTGGAACCGGACCATATAATGTAGAAGCAACAGTCAACATATCAGCAACACCTGATGCAGGATACAAATTTGTAAATTGGACAGGAGATACAACAAATATAGGGGATGTAAACTCAGTAAATACAACAATAACAATGCCTGTATCTAATACTACAATACAAGCAAATTTTGAGGTGGATACAGCACAGACATATACATTAACAGTAAATTCGGGAGCAAACGGATCAGCATCTGATGATACTGGAGCCGGACCGTATAGTGTAGAAGAAACAGTCAATATATCTGCAACACCTGATGCAGGTTACAGATTTGTAAACTGGACAGGAGATACAACAAATATAGTGGATGTAAATTCAGCAAATACAACAATAATAATGGAAGCAACAAATACAACAGTTCAGGCAAATTTTGAAACTATTCCTGGTACATTCTGGACAGAGGCGACTGCGAATACAGGTTTTACTGGAAGATGGGGACAAACAAGTATAGTATATGAAAATAAAATTTGGATTATAGGTGGAAATGATGGTGCAGCATTAAAAAAAGATGTCTGGTATTCAGAAGATGGAATAAACTGGACACAGGCAACAGCAAATGCTAACTTTTCTGGAAGGAACGGACCAAAGGGTTTAGTTTATGATAATAAGATGTGGATAATTGGTGGATATGATGGTTCTGCTAAAAATGATGTGTGGTACTCGGAAGATGGGATAAATTGGACACAGGCAACAGCAAGTGCTGCATTTTCTGCAAGATATTACTTTTCGGCTCTTGTATATGATAATAAGATGTGGGTAATAGGTGGTACTGATGGTTCAGATAGAAATGATGTGTGGTACTCGGAAGATGGAGCAACCTGGACACAGGCAACAGCGAATGCTGGATTTTCAGCAAGAGAGTTTTTTACTGCTCTTGTATATGATAATAAAATGTGGGTAATAGGTGGTTGGGCTGGTGCAGCTGCAAATGATGTATGGTATTCGGAAGATGGAGTAAACTGGACACAAGCAACAGCAAGTGCAAACTTTTCTGGAAGATGGGGACCTGAAGGTACAGTACATGATAATAAGATGTTTGTAATAGGTGGAAATGATGGTTCAAATAAAAATGATGTATGGTACTCGGAAGATGGAATAAACTGGACAGAGGCAACGGATAATTCAGGTTTTTCTGCTAGATATGGTCATTCATGTCTTTCGTTCGATGACAAGGTTTGGGTTATAAGTGGTGGGAATAAAAATGATGCATGGTATTCCGAATAAATTTACTTTTGGATCCCACCTCCACTCCCGCAAACTTTAATTTTTTGTCTAAAGACTATGACTAATATAAAAATGAATACAATAAATTTTCAAATAAAATAAATCCAACCCTAACTCATTCCTTCACAGAACTTTAAATTTTATTTAAGACTATGAGTGAGATAAAATGGGACTTTTAATTCAGAAATTTGTTAGAGGAAAAGTTAAATTGGAATGTAGAACATATCTAAGTGGGTGATTCAGCTGAAAGGGCTCCCAAATCGGTAAAGTTGATTTGTACTTTCGATTCTGGGAACGAAGCTGAAGCAGGACCCACGTAGTATAAAAACATCTCATAATTAAACTAAAACTTCAACTTTAAAACCCTTATAAAACCACACTTTTAAAGAATTTATAAAAAAAAATTAAAGTTCTACTTTACCTTTACCGAAAAATCAATAACAACACATGGAGGTGTTAGAACATGGATAAGGAAATCCTATATACTATTGGTGAAGTAGCAAATCTATTAAATGTCAACAGTTCAAAAATTCGTTTCTGGTTGAAAAAATTCCCAGACTATCTTACTTGTACTCACACAAGTGGTGGACAGAGAAGATTTAAGTATGAAGATCTTCTTAGACTCAAGACAATCCTTAGACTCACGGTAGAGGAAAAGCTGACTCTTGATGGTGTTCAAAAAAGACTCTTATCTGACAGGACTAAAAGAGATAAACTCAGATTTATGGTCTCTACGGTCATTAATGATTATGAGAGTGGTGTAAGTACGGATACGATGGTGGAAAAACTTTCCAAGATCATCTAATTAATTAACTGGGACAAGTGTTCCCAAAAACAGGTGTACTATACCTGCCGGCACAGGTTTGTATTACCTAAAAACATGGATGTTTAATTTGAAAAAAGCTCAAGGAGGAGTGTTATGAATTTTGGTATTATTAATCACAATATCTCGTCAACTAATGCTCTTAGGAGACTAAGAGGAACAAATCGTAGTTTAGACAAAAACTTTGAAAGGCTATCGTCAGGACTGCGTATAAACCGCGCAGCTGATGATGCAGCAGGGCTAGCCGTCTCAGAGAAGATGAGGGCCCAGATCTCAGGTTTGGATCAGGCCAAAAAGAACACACAGGATGGAATCTCTATGATACAGACAGGAGAAGGTGTAATGGATACAATGCATGCTATTCTCCAGCGAATGAGACTTCTTAGTGTTCAGGCGGCATCTGATAACTATACAAATGAGGATAGATTAAAGCTTCAGCTTGAGGTGGATCAGCTGATCGATGAGGTTGATAGAGTAGCGGAATATACTGAATTTAATACCAAAAAACTCCTT
>PKTG01000134.1 GCA_002869225.1 Candidatus Muiribacterium halophilum
GTTTCCTGTTCAGCCAGACCCGGCACTGTTTCCTGGTTTTACGCGTTTCTCTTCACGCTTTACGCTTTACTTCTCCAACGAAGGAGTCGATTTTACTATCAAGCTCAGGATCTGATGCAGGTTTCTTAAGTTCCAATGTCGCAATAACTTCTTTTGGTTTGATTTCTTCTTCTAATGCTTTAAAACATCTTCCAGGGCCACCATCAAAAGTGGATACCATAGATATCTTTTTCTCTCTCATATCATTTAAAGAAATAAAAGATCTAATAGCTGGAGTAAATGTACCAGCCCAAATTGGAGTACAAATAATAATATGATCATAATCCGAAATTTCTTTTTCAAAACGAATTGCAGGTCTTGCTTTTAAAAGAGTTATTAATGCTCCTTTTAGGATCTGCCCAGCTTTACCTTGTGGCATCTTTTTCTTTGTAGTTACTCTACTTGTTTCACAGCCAAGTCTTTCAGCTATTTTTTCGGCTACCATCTTTGTATTTCCATTAAGTGAATAATAAACCACGATAGTGTTCATAAATGCCTCCTTGTTTCCTAAGTATAATCTCAAGCAATTTTACACCTTAAAGAAATTTTTGTAAATCGATTGATCAAGCTCGAACGTTACAGGTATAATCTCAAGGATCGACTCTGACCCAGTTTCAATCTAAAAAAAAAAAGCCCGATACAAAGATCGGGCTTAATGTGAATCGGGCAGCTATAACTTAAAAATCCAGATCATCGTCAAGAGGAATGACCTGATCCTGATTAGCTGTGTTTACTTTTCTTGCATTACTTTTTTTCTTAACTGTAGCTTTTGGTCTTGAAACATTATTGTTTATATTAGTAGGTCGAATAGAACCAGTGGCAGCAGCAACATCCATGTCATCTGCGCCATTGACTATTCTTGTAAGAGTTCCAACTATATTTCTCATCTGTTCTGCCTGTGCTGAAAGTTCTTCACTTGCAGCAGCAGCTTCTTCAGAGTTCGCATAGTTTGCCTGAGTAGCTTTACCAAGGTCTGCAACAGCTACATTGATCTGATCAATACCTCTTGTCTGTTCTTCACTTGCACTTGTTACTTCATCGATAAGTTGACCGACTTTAACAGATGCAGTATTTATTCCTTCAAGAGCTTCTGCAACTTCTTTTGCTACCTTAACACCATTTTCTGAGTTTTCTTTGGCGGTCTCAATAAGATTTGCAGTATTTTTAGCAGCTTCAGCTGATCTCTGAGCAAGATTTCTTACTTCTTCTGCAACAACTGCTAATCCTTTACCAGCTTCTCCAGCACGGGCTGCTTCAACTGCTGCGTTTAGAGCAAGAAGATTTGTCTGGAATGCTATTTCATCAATAGTCTTGATTATCTTTGCAGTCTCATCTGATGAATCTTTTATCTCGTTAATGGCTTCCATCATCCTCTTCATTATATCTGTACCTTTTATTGAACTTTCTTTTGCTTCTGTTGCCATAATATTAGCCTGTTTTGAGTTTTCAGCATTCTGCTTAGTCATTGCAGCAAGCTGCTCAAGTGATGCCGAGGTCTCTTCAAGCGATGAAGCCTGCTCGTTAGCAACCTGAGCCATTTCCTGTGAAGATGATGATACCTGACCTGATGCAGATGCAACCTGTTCTCCACCATGTTTTAGATCTTCTATTATCTTGTTTACCGGAAGGGTTATTCCTCTTGTCAAGAATATTGCTATAAGAAGACCAAGTATAGTCACGATGATAAGTCCAGTTATCATTACAACAGTTGATCTGTTTAGTCCTGCTGCTGCCTGTGTAGTTATACCGGCAGTTAATTTTCTCATATCATCAGCTACACCAGCACTTATTGCTATAAGTCTATCCTGAAGTACTTGTCTTTCATTTGCTGCTGTTTCTTTTTCCTTATAAACGTTTTTTAAACTTATAATTGCTGCAAGATAACTTTCAGCAGCTTTTTTTGTCTCATCAATATTTTTAATATGGATCGCAAGTCTTGTTATTGCTCTGAGATCGTCAAATTTCTGATTAACCTTTGGGAAATATGCTTCAGCTTCTTCCAACATATTTACATCTCTGTCGAGCTTAGCTTTGTTTGCTAACAATCTTATTGCGTTACCATAATCAATAATATCGTTTACTATGACTGTCTTATTATATCTTTCAGCAATTTTAGAAGAGGATACTTTATTTTCAATCTCTTCTTTTAAAGCTTTATCCTGTTCAGCTAGAAAATCATTACACTGTTTCATATAATTCGCTCCAGAAGTTTCCATCTGCGAATCTGCTTTTTCGGACTGTTTTGTAAGATCTTCTGCTTTTTTTAGCATTATATCGTACTGATTAAAGCCTGTTAAAAGATCTGCACATTCTTTGTCAATATCAACAACTACTGATGCTTCTGACATCTTTTTAGCTTCTTCAACGACTTTTCTGGTTTCAGTAAAATATTCTCTTGCCTTTGCCAAGTCTTCGTCACTTTCTGAATAATTATATGATTTAACGAAAGATATCATGCTCAACCATTCTATGATTGACTGTTCAGCTTGTATAAAAGTCGGAACATAATCTTTATCAATCTCATTTGATCCTTTTTCAGCTATTTTCATATTATATACAGCTAGCCCACCTAAAAATATAGCCATAATAAGAATAACTATAAAACCTGCCATTATCTTAGTTCCTAATTTTACATTCTTCATAACGCCTCCCCAAGAGAAATAAGTTCATTGTCTGATAGTATTTTTTCAACATCTATAAGAATAATCACCTTATCATTGATCTTTCCAACACCTAAAACAAAATCATCATTTGATGAACTTCCAAAATCTGGTCTTTGTTCAATGTTTGCAGACTCAATATCTATTACTTCGGATACTTCATCAACAAGAATCCCCTGTCTCATCTCAACTTTTTCGGTCTCAATTTGAGTTACTATAATACATGTCTTTTCTGTATCTTCCTGACCGGTCATGTTAAATTTCTGTCTAAGATCGATCACAGGTATTACCTTTCCTCTAAGATTAATTACTCCTCTAACAAAATGAGGAACTTTTGGAAACTTTGTAACTTTCATCATACCGATTATTTCCTGAACTTTTAGTATTTCTATTCCATATACTTCTTGTTCAAGATAAAAAGTCAAATACTTTCCGGCTAGATGATCAAGATTATCCGTTATCTCTGTAGTTTTTGCTTTAGCCATAACCACCCTCCTGTTATTTTTTTAGCATCTATACCATTTTAAGAACTTTACAAATAGTTATAAATATCCTTTAAGGTATATAAATGAAAATAAAAAGGGATAGGTTGAAAACCGTTATTGATTAATAGATTAATCAAGTTATTGTTCATAAAAACATTAACAAGCAAACATTAGTTGGGAATGGGGAGTGGTGAGTTGGGAGTGAAGGATTTAATAAAATTAAAAAGAAAGTGTTTTTTGGGATGAAACTGGATTTTGGATTTTGGGAAGATCAAAACCTACCCTAACCCCTAATCCCTAAATCCTAATTCCTGCTTTTATATATAAAAATAAAATTTGGAGCCTTCACCAGGTTTACTTTTAGCCCAGATTCGACCGCCATGTTGTTTAATAACTCTTTTAACAGTTGCAAGTCCAATGCCTGAACCTTTATATTCTTTTTCATTATGAAATCTTTTAAACATCGTAAATAATGAATCCATATTCTTCATATCAAAGCCGATACCATTATCACTCACAACAAAAATATCTCCGTCATATTCGGATTCATTTTTTATCTTTTTAAATTCAATTATAGGTTTATCTTTTTTCGAGGAATATTTAACAGCATTTCCAATAAGATTTTCAAGAAGTACTCTCATAAGACTTTCATCTGCATATACTTTAAGATCAGTTTCTATTCTAAAATCATAGTCAATATAATTATACGTTTTTATAAAATTATCAGCTATCTCACAGGCCATCAGAGAAAGATCGACCTCTTTAAACTCAAGTTCTTTTCTGTTATCCATGAAAAGTTTCAACTGATCGTTGATCAGTTTATTCATATATAAGATATTTGATTTTATCTTCTCAATACATTTAAAGGATTCTTCATCTATTTTATCTTTTTTATCATTTACGAGTATATCGCTATACCATGAGATTACATGAAGTGGGGTTCTGATATCATGCGATAATGAGTAGTTTAATGCTTTAAGTTCATCGTTTAGTCTTTTTATCACAAGATCTGATTTTACCCTGAATGTAACATCTCTAATACTTAATCTAAGACCTCCGAACTCGTTGTCGAAAAAAATCGGAGACCAGGAAATTGATATCCACGACTCTGAACCATCTTTTCTTGCTATTTTATATCTTAAGTCATTTCCCGTTATCTTTCCCTCAATACCGGCTTTCAAAAGATTCTTTACGGTATTTCTGTGATCTTTTACTATTACAGAAAATGGATAATCTTCCATATCCAGACACTCTTGTTGAGAATAACCGGTCAATCGCTTTACTGCTGGATTAACCCATAGCAGTTTACCATCAACATCAAGCCATGACTCCCAGTCAATTGTATAATCAGCTATAGCCTTGAATTTTTTTGATGTTTCTTTCATCTTATTTTCAAGTCTTTTTCTTTCATCTACATTATAAAGTACGGATTTATGTCTAATAGGATTTCCTAAATCATCTTTTTTTATCCAGGATCGTTCCTCAACCCAAATAGTACAACCATTTTTTGATATTAATCTATATTCAAGAGAAAAATTTTCAACACAAATCTTTTTTGAATATTTTTTTATATGATCTTTTACTAATTCTCTATCCTCTAAATGAATGATATCCTGAAATCTTAACTTCTTTGAATAAAAATCATCTGGTAAATAACCAAGATTTTTGACGTTTTCAGAAACAAAGGAAATATCTTTTTCTTCGTTTATCTCTCTAACGAATATATATAACTGAGAATGATTAATAACCCTTTCTAAAAGATGAAAATGCTCTTTTTCATCATGTCTCATGGTATTACCAGACTGTTTTTTATTGCCCAGCGAACAAGTTCTGCTGTATTTTTAAGGTTCAGTTTTTTTAATATATTCTTTCTATGAAGATTCGCTGTATTTGTCTTAATTCCTAGCAAGGAAGCTATTTCTTTGTTTGTCTTTCCAGAAGATACAAGTTGAATCACTTCTATTTCTCGTGAAGTCAGTGTTGGACTTTTATAATCTGAACTTCCTGTCTTTTGAAAAAATCTGGAAATTGAGTTAGATACTTTTGGTGAAAAATAAGCATTCCCTTTATAGATCTCTTTTATTGCATGAACTATACTCTCAGGAGACTCTTCCTTTAAAAGATATCCTTTAACACCAATTTTTAAAGCTTTTTCGATATATTCTTCGTTATAATGAGTTGAAAATAGTATTATCCTGATATCCTCATGCTTGTCAATAAGCTGTCTCGCAGCTTCCATTCCTGTAATTCCAGGCATTGATATATCTATCAGAAGTACATCAGGAGTCTTCTCTTCATAGAGTTTTTGTATATCCAATCCATTTCCACATTCACAACATATATTTATATCATCGGATAATTTCTGTATAACAAGTTTTAAACCTTCTCTGACCATCTCATGATCATCTGCTATAAGTATGTTTATTGCCATATATTCTCCCAAAAAGATTATACACTTAAATTTTTTTATTTTAAAGGTCAAATTGATTTTTTTACATATTAATGCAAATAAGTGTATAATTATGCATTGAAAAAACAAATTTTTTGGAGATCTAGTTATGTATAAAGAGTTCAAACCACAGGAATTAGTATCTTTATCACAGTTTCCTTACAGTTATATATTTTCAGATATCGATCACATATGGGACATACTTCCATTAATAAACGAAAAAATACTATCATTACTTGAAGAATTAAAATATGATATGAAAGAGATCAAACCTGGAGTTCTTATAGGTGAAGGTACTACTATCTCTCCTACAGCAACAATATTGGGTCCTGCAATCATTGGGAAAAATGTAGAGATAAGACACGGTGCTTTTATAAGACAAAACGTCATAATTGGAGATAATGCTGTTATTGGAAACTCATGTGAAATCAAGAATTCTATTCTTTTTAACAATGCTCAGATCCCACATTTTAATTATGTTGGGGACAGTGTGATAGGATTTCAAGCTCATATAGGAGCTGGAGTAATACTTTCAAACGTAAAATCCATAAAAGGAAATGTTAATGTCATATTTAACGGTCAGAAAATAGATACTAACCTTAGAAAATTCGGTGCTATTCTTGGAGATTTTTCTGAAATAGGTTGCAACACCGTTCTTAATCCTGGAACGATAATCGGCAGAGAAGCAGTTGTCTATCCTCTATCAAAAGTACGTGGTGTTGTACCTGCTTCATACATTTATAAAGATAAAGACAATATAGTTCCAAAAAAAGAGATCAAGGTATGATATATGTCAGATGTTTTTTATAAATTAGAAGATACACCACCCTTAAAATTACTCATAATACTCGGAATACAACATGTATTAGCAATGTTCGTCGGTCTTATAACTCCACCAATTATCATAGCAGCTACACTTGGCATCTCAACAGAAGATAAGGCTTTCCTTATAAGTATGGCATTAATAGCTTCAGGAATTACGACTTTCATGCAGGTTAAACGTTGGGGACCACTAGGGTCAGGACTTCTTGGGGTCCAGGGAACCAGTTTCACCTTTGTCCCTGCAGCGATCTCTACCGGTCTTGCAGGTGGGATACCTCTTATATGCGGAATGACAATCGCTGCCGCACCAGTAGAACTTCTTCTTTCGAGATTTGTTAAACGTGCTGGCAAGATATTTCCTCCTGTTGTAATGGGAACAGTAGTAATGCTTATTGGACTTTCACTTATTAGAGTTGGAATAACTGATTTGGTAGGAGGAATCGGAAGCGAAGATTTCGGAAGTATTCACAATATTTTACTTGGACTTTTCGTACTTATAATAATTATTATAATCAATCAGTTTACTAATGGAATATTAAGAGTAGGCGCTGTTGGCATTGGACTTCTTGCAGGTTATATTGTATCTGCCCTTTTAGGGTCAATAGATTTTTCTCCTATTTCAGAAGCAGGATGGATAACCATACCAGTTCCATTAAAATATGGTATTAAATTCGACTTTGCGTATATTTTACCTTGGATATTTGCTTATCTTGTATCATCTATTGAGACTATGGGAGATCTTACAGCATCCGCTCAAAATTCAGGTGAAAAAGTCGATACTCCTTTACATACAGAAAGACTTTCAGGAGGATTAGTTGCAGATGCTTTAGGAAGTATGTTGGCTGGTTTTTTAAATTCCATGCCAAACACGACCTTCTCCCAGAACAATGGCGTAATACTTGTTACAAAAGCAGGTGCTAGAAGAATCGGATATGCAGCTGGAACTATTTTGATAATACTGGGACTTGTACCTAAATTTTCTGCAATAATATCCGTCATGCCGCGAAGTGTACTTGGCGGTGCTACAATAGCTCTTTTTGGATTTGTAGCTATCTCAGGTCTTAAGATAATCATGTCTCAGGGACTTACCGATAGAAATCTTTTTATTTTATCAATATCCCTAGCTCTTGGACTTGGAATAATTTATGAACCATCAGTTCTTGATCAACTTCCAGAAACTCTAAAGAAAATATTTTCATCGGGTATGGTGACAGGAGGAATGACCTCGGTTATACTAAATCTGGTAATACCTGAAGATAGAAGTTAGGATTTTATTTCAAATCCATATAGTTTTATTTCACTTTGTCTTAAAGGAAATCCACCATAATTTCCACACCTTTGACATCTATCATATTTATCAAAGTCTCTGTTTAATATATCTTTTCGCATTTTCTGTGCTTTATCTCCAAACCATAGACTTTCAAAACTATTATCTTCAAGAGTAACAAGAGAAAGTTCCAATCTATCGTCTGGATAACAAACAGACAATCTTCCATCCCAATTTACAAGTGGAGTCCTAAAGGGAGCTGCACATGGTGGTCTTTCTCCATCTCCAGAATGAAAATAGCTCTTTTCACCTCCGAGTCTCTGAATCACTTCCTCATGTAATCGTTGAACACTTAAAAGTTCATCTGAGTATACTCTTTTAAAATTTATTATATCTCTTGCTTTTTCTATATCGAAATTCTTCTCTTCATTCCATGTCAGTTGATATTCATTTAGGGTTATTCCTGCCCAAAAATTCAAAAACTTCTCAGCCTCAAAACTATTTTCCGGCATTACTAAAAACCTGTATATACGATAGATATTTTTTAACCTTTTTGTCTTATTTAAAAAATACACGATATTGCTATTGACCTTCTCAAAGTTGTCAACATTATGGATTTTAAGGTATGTCTCTTTTGAAGCACTATCAATTGAAAATACCACGATCAAAGTAGTTCTCTGATACTTTTCAAACAAAAGACTTAATCTTTCACTTTTCTCTTCATCAAGAAGCGAAGCATTGGTAAAGAAAATCAGTTCTTCAAAAAAAGTGTTTTCTTCATTTTTGTTTAAAATATATTCGATCATTTTTAAAAGGTCTTTATGAAGCATTGATTCACCAAGCCACTGAAGCGAAATAGATTTAAATTTGTATTTTATACGAGAAATATCATCTATTATCTTTTCAAATAATTCGAAAGACATATAACCTTTCTGATCTTTATGAAGTGGTTCCACTTTTATTTCAGGATTACCGTAAATTCCTTTATGAGCAGTTTGCATGCACATTATACATTGATAGTTACAGTAATCAGTAAGACCGATTTTCAACTCTAAAAGAGTCTCTTTTTTTTTAGAAGACATAATTTATTCTGTCCTGAACTGGAAAGCGAATCTGTTATCGTTATTCTCTCTTATACAACTTGCGATTTCTTCAATCTTTTCTTTTTCTTTAACAACTTCCTCAACATCATCAGCAAAAAAATTAGAACATGTATTTGTAGGATTCTTTACTGCATTAAATGGGAGGAAGGTAAGATAAGTCGAGATTATCTTACTTCTATCGAAGACATCAGACTGCTTCAATATAGATGGGATCAACCTGGAATCCTCGTTAATATATCTTACACCATTAAATTTGGTTATCCAGCCAAATATTTTACCAACATTATACAAAAGAGCAATATTATCCAGACCAATAGAAGTCTCGGAAAAAATAAAACTTACAAAAGGATACCTTATATCAAGATGATCCTTTTTTGTATGACCACCGCAGGAATCAATCGTCTTTATTCCTCTGATTTGATTGATCTCATATACTAACGGGATTATATCTTTTTCGATATCTTTTATATTCCTTATCTCATCAACTGTCATACTATTCCTCCAGACTTAAAAATAAGACTTTCCAGTTAATATCTTTTCTTCCCATACTATCTATTTGATTCCAAATCTTTTTCAAAGAAAAACCATTTTTCTGAAATAACCTTATGTATTTATCGGCAGAAAACTTAGAGAAATAACGACCATACTTATCCTTAGACTGTTCATCAAGACATCTTTCACCTTCAGAGATTGATAATACTACCTTACCCTTTTTTTTAAGAATAGACTTTATTGAGATTATAGCATCCTCAAGCTCTTCCTCTTTAATATGAAATATTACAGCTGATAATAATACTCCATCAAAGAAAAGGTCAAATTGGGATTTTTCAAAAGGAAGTGCATAGGGAAATATTTTTTTTTCAAAATCCGGAAATCTTTCTATGAGAAGATCTCTTAGACCTTTTGATGGTTCAGTGCCATATATATCTATACCAAGTTCTTTTAATCTATGCATATCTCTTCCAGAACCAGCACCTATATCAATTACTTTTTCATTTTTTTCAAAGACCTCTTTAAAAATATTGTCTGTCTTCACATCACATGATATGAACTTTTCAAAAAAATCTTCAGCTTTATTATCATAAACATCTATTATGTCTTTCAAAGATTTATTTCTCCCGATAATATTTCTACACAACTACCCTGTATTTTCATAATTTTTCCAACTATCTCGAGTTTAAGTTTTCCTGTCCTCTGAGATAGCTGCATAGAGTTAAATTTATTTTTACCCAATCTGCTTTGCCAGAAAGGCGCAAGAACGGTATGAGCCGAACCTGTCACAGGATCCTCATCAATTCCACAACCTGGTGCAAAGACTCTTGAGACAAAATCGAGTTTAGGCTCAGTTGACTCGGTAGTAACGATAATATCTTTCAAAGTGGTGTTTTTCATCTTAACAAAATCAGGTTCCAACTGGATAAGATCTTTATCTTTAAAATAACAAAGAAAGAAATCTTCCCCTTCAAATATATCTTCTGGAACAGCTCCAAGAATCTCAATAAATTCAGGAATAATATCGACTTTCTTGTAATCTTTTATAGGAAATTCAAGAATAATATCATCATTATCTTCAACAATTGCCTTTAATATCCCTGATTTAGAATTAAAGATCATCTCTTTTTTATTTTTGTTCTTAAACAATACATAAGCAGCTGATAGTGTGCCATGACCACATAGTGGGACCTCGCACTGTGGAGTAAACCACCTTATATCGTAATTTTCGAGGTTTTTTCTAAGAAACACCGTTTCCGACATGCCGAGTTCAAAAGCTATATTCTGCATCTTTTTTTCTGCCGGAAAATCATCATCTAAAAGACATACATAAGCAGGATTTCCCTTAAATGGCACATCTGTAAAAGCATCAATAAGAAATATTTTCATATACATATATTATTTGATTTTTGTTAAAAATCAAATCGTCATTTTTTGTCTTCGACAAACAAGTTATTGCTTAAACTTTGTTTAACCAAGTTATTAATGCTACGCATCAAGTTATTGTCCTATGGACAAGTTTAGGATTTATTTAAATTTAAAAAGCAGGGATTTGGGATGAAACTGGATTTTGGATTTTGGGAAAATCAAACCAACCCAGACCCCAAACACCAAATTCCAAACCCCACGCTTTACAGATTTTCTGCTTTTGTCGGAATATCGAGCATTTTCGTCACTTATGTCAAATATTCGTCAATTCTTATATCTTTTTATTATTATATTAGGTTTTTGTGATATTGGCATAGTAATTGCTTATACAT
>PKTG01000004.1 GCA_002869225.1 Candidatus Muiribacterium halophilum
AAACATATCAACCGTCGTCGATAAAATTGATTTTGATACTAACGAGTTAATAAAAGAACCAAAGAAGGTCATAGATAGATTAAAGACCCTGCCAGGATTTTTATCAGAAAATTTAGAATCCTTGACAAGGTCTATTATAAATCTGTTAGCCAGCTATTTTGTTGATACTATTTTATTTCCGTTTCTATTCATTTACCTGGTATACATATCCGGTAAGAAGATACTGTTGACAATCCTGTAAAAACCGGAATTAGGGGTTTGGGATTCGGAATTTGGGAAATTTAAGTTCTTCCCAAAAACCAAAATCCAGCTTCATCCCAAAATCCAGTATTATTTTATTCGTATCTTAGTGCATCTATCGGATTCATCTTTGAGGCTTTCCTTGCCGGATAGAACCCAAAGAACAATCCCACAGCCATAGAGAAGAAGAACGATACCAGTACCGACTGCATCGTCACGATCGTTGGCCAGCCTGCAAAATGACTGACAACCCTTCCAATACTATAGCCAAAACCGATTCCGAGTATACCTCCGGATACGGATACTAATATAGCCTCGATAAGAAACTGTGTAAGAATGTCCACACCCCTTGCACCAATAGCTTTTCTTATACCGATCTCACGAGTCCTTTCGGCAACGGATACAAGCATTATGTTCATAATACCTATACCTCCGACAACAAGTGATACAACTGCTATTCCTGCAAGTAAAAAAGTAAATGACTGCGTAGTCTCAGATACTGTATCTAAGATCTCCGCCTGACTTCTTATTCTGAAATCATCCAGATCACCATCTCGAAGTCCATGTCTTTTTCTAAGAATACCGGTGATCTCTGCTTCTGCCTTTTCAGCAATATCATTTGAGGTTATAGTAACATTCAGGTTAGAAATAACATCTTTACCTATAAGACGAGTCTGAGCCGTAAATAAAGGTACAACAATGACATCATCCTGATCACGCCAACCACTTCCACCTTTTTCCTCAAGAACACCAATGACCTGATATTGAGAATTATTTATCTTTATATATTCTCCTATCGGATCTTTCCCTTCAAAAAGCTCGGTCAATATTGTATTTCCTATAACTGCAACCCTTCTTTTTGCAATATTTTCATCTTCAGTAAAGAATCTTCCGTAATCTATATTAAAGTTCATTACTTTAAGAAAAGAAGTTGTAGTACCCATGACTTCTGTTCTATAGTTTTTATCTTTGTAGATAACAATAAATCTCTTGCTCATCTGAGCATCGACAGCTTCCACATAATTAGACTCTTCAGCCACAGCCTGACCATCTTCATATGTCAGAGGTGCAAAAGACGTGCTAACAACACCAGTTCTATTTGATTGCCCAGGTTGTATCATAAGAAGGTTTGCACCCATATTACTTATTCTGTCTGTTATCTGTTTGGAAGCACCAGTTCCTATTGAAGTCATAGCAATAACAGAAGCAACACCAATTATAATACCAAGAGTAGTAAGAAAACTCCTCATCTTGTTACTGATTATTGATTTAAAAGCCATACTCAGACTCTCAAATATCTCAGCAAAATTCAGAAAATTCGATTTTTTGAAATCATCTTTTTTGAAAGAACCTGATTCATTAGTATCATAATTTCTATCATCTTTCTCTATCTTTCCATCTCTAAGCATTATCACTCTTGAAGCATATTGTGCAACTTCAGGGTCGTGAGTTACTACTATCACTGTTATTCCTGATTTATTCAGATCAACAAGAAGCTGCATTATCTCTTCACCGGTTTGGGTGTCAAGTGCACCTGTTGGTTCATCAGCCATTATAATGGAAGGATCATTAACAAGAGCTCTAGCTATAGCTACCCTCTGCTGCTGCCCACCTGAAAGTTCCTTTGGTTTATGATGGACTCTCTTTCCAAGACCAACTCTTTTTAGAGAGGCTTCTGCTTTTTCTTTCCTATTCTTATTGTTTGAATATATTAGAGGTAATTCTACATTATCTCTAGCTGACATATCAGAAAGAAGATTGAATGACTGAAACACAAACCCTATCCTGTTATTTCTGAGACCCGCCAGTTCGGTTGCGGAAAGTCCAGAAGTATCCTTTCCATCAATGATGTAATTTCCTGAAGTAGGTTCGTCAAGAAATCCTATCATATTCATGAGAGTAGATTTACCAGATCCTGATGGTCCCATTATAGCTACAAACTCACCCGCTTTTATCTCAAGAGATACATTATCGAGAGCAGCAAGCTCAAGATCTCCCATCTTATATATCTTACTAACATTTTCAATCCTAATCATAATAATCTCCTAAAAAACTAATGTCTTCCTCTCATGAACATTCCTTTTGTCTGCTCTTTTTCTTTTATCTCGGTTATTACTAATACATCTCCTGGAAGGATATCACCATTTATCTCAACAAATTTGCCATCATCAATACCTGTTGTAACATTAAATTTCTTTATGCCTTCATCTGTCTTTACATTTACATATTTTGATCCTTCTTTACGACCTTCCTTTATTGAACTTAAAGGTGCTGCCAGAACATCTTTTTTAGATGCAAGTATAAAGTCCACGTTAGCTGTCATTCCTGATGCCCATTTTTCAGGGACTTTTTCAGGCTCGACCATTATCTCATACTGGACTACATCAGATACTATATTTCCTTCTCTTGATATTTTTACGACTCTTCCTTCTACAATGCTATCAGGAAAAGATTCAAGGTTTATATGTGCTTTCATACCATTTTTTATCTTTCCGATATCAACTTCATCCACATTGACAACAGCTGTAAGTCTATCCGCAAGAACAAACATGACTGATGAAAGATTTGCATTCTGACCGATCTGTCCTGCTCTATTGATTATCTCTCCATCTATAGGAGCAGTTATGGAAACTGGTTTATATGCTTTTTCAGCTATTTCCAAAGCTGCTTTGGCTTCAGCTATCATATCTTTGTCATTGTTTGCCAGAGCGTCTCTCATATTTGCTTTAGCTGCATCGATTATTATATTTCTATCCTCAGCAGATACCGTTGCAAGTATATCTCCTTCTTTTACAACATCTCCCTCATCTTTGAATAGCTCGGTTATTCTTCCTGTTACAGTTGATTTAACTTCGACTCTTGTAAATGGAGTTATTGAACCTGAAGCTTTTATTACTACCTCAATATCTTTTTTCTCTACCTTAGCTGTCATTAATTTAGTCTTTTTGGCATCTTCATTCTTATTTTTACTGAAATAAAAATATCCTCCTACTGCAATTACTAATATGATTATAATAGCGATTATCTTTTTCATCACTCTGTCCTCCCTAACTTTCTATATATCTGTGCAAGATTTACCCTTACATCATAAAGCGATGACACATAACCAAACTCGGCGTTTGTAAGCTCTGTCTCTTTCTGCTGCAAAAAGAAATAATCAGTTGTTCCCTGTTCATATTTAAGTTTTGTAAGTGAATAGATCTCTCTTTTTGAATCAAGAACCTTTTTTTCTACTTCCATTTTCTTTATTGCGAGTTGATAATTATTAAAAGCTTTATATATATCTCTTTTTATTGAATTTTTTGTATCTTCTATATCCTGAGAAATTGAGACAATATCTGTTTTGTATTTATCTTTTATATCTGTTTTTTTATTACCATCATATAAAGGATAAGACATTGATAAACTTCCTGAAAGACTTTCTTTTTCCATGAATTTTTCTCCGGAATATGAATTACTGACACTCATAGAAAGTGATGGTCTCTTGTATTCTATTAGATCTCCTTCATTCTGAAGTTTGAGTATTCTTTCTGAGATCTTAAGGTTTTTTAGAGAGAAATCATTATTTAAAGCAAGCTCAAGAAGCTGCTTAAAATCATAATCAATCTCAATAATATCAGAATCGTATACAGGTTCAAATTCAACGACTTCAGAATCGGTAAGGACCGCAATATCATAATAAGCCTGAGAAAGCTGATTTTTTGCCTGAATAACCCTATATTCTGCATCCAACATATTTGCTTCGGATTCAGATACAGCCTGCAGACTTTCCTTTCCGGCATGATACTTCAGTTTAATGAGTACAAGATCGTTTTTTCTTCTTTTAAGTGTAGCGTTTGCTACTTTGATATTTTCCTTAAGTTTTACGATCCTAAAAAAAGTCTCTTTCAAATCGTATACAAGCTGACTTTTTTTCTGCTGAAGCGAAATCACATCCTTGTCAATATTAAGTGTCGAAATACTGACACTTCTGTCAATATTTTTTCTCGGATCAAGATCATATCTCAAAGAAAATCCGGTTGAAAAATTTTTACTTGAAGAATCATGACTATATGATACTCCCTGTGACACATTTAGCGTTGGAAGTTTTCCTTTTTCCGTGATGTTTAGCGAATAGCCTTTACTCTCAATATCTTTTTCTGCTGCGATTATCTGAGGATTTCTTTTCATTAAATCCTTAAGAAGCTTTTCATAACTTACTTTTTCTGCAAATATATTTTGAGTGAATAAAAATGAAATACTCAGAATAATTGTTATAGCTTTTTTCATACTTCCTCCTGTATTTTTTTAACTAAAACTTGATTGTTTCTTAATTAAACAAATTCTATGCCATAAAGAGGTTTTTGTAAAAAAAAAGCCGCTTTTTTTAGCGACTTTTTTTTATTATTAAAACAAGATTAGTTTTATATCTCACATTTAAAGATTTTCTCGTTTCTTTATTCTATTCCTGTAAGTTTTTTTAATTCCTCGACTATTTCAAGAAGTGATTTTGATTGTGCTGTAAGCTCTTCACTTGATGCTGCTATCTCTTCAGAGTTTGCGGAATTTGCCTGTGTTACTTTACTTAACTCTGCTACAGTTGTTGTTATCTGGTCTATTCCTCTAGCCTGTTCATCGTTTGCACTTGAGACTTCATTAATTAATTGACTAACCTTTTCAGATGATTCAAATATTTCTTCAAGAACTTTTGCTACATCCTGAGCTACCTTTACACCATTTTCCGAATTTTCTTTGGACCCTTCAATAAGTACAGTTGTATTTTTAGCTGCCTCAGCACTTCTCTGGGCTAGATTTCTGACTTCTTCTGCAACAACTGCAAAACCTTTACCGGCTTCTCCTGCTCTTGCTGCTTCAACTGCCGCATTTAAAGCCAAAAGATTAGTCTGAAATGCTATCTCATCAATAGTCTTGATTATTTTTGCTGTCTCATCAGATGAATCCTTTATAGAATTAATTGCCTCAAGCATATTATTCATTGTAGCTTTTCCATCCTGAGCATTTTTTCTCGCATTCTGTGACTGGTCATTTGCTTCTCTTGATCTCTCCGTATTTTGTTTTGTAGTTGCGGAAAGTTCCTCAAGCGATGCAGAACTCTCTTCTATTGATGCTGCCTGCTCATTTGCAGCTTGAGCAAGATCCTGAGATGTCTGTGAAACCTGTCCTGAAGCACCTTCAACTTCTCTGGATGCTCCGTTAAGTCTGTTTATTATATTTCTAACCGCTATAAGAACTGATCTTCCAACTAAGAAAGTTGCTATAGTTGCAAATAATATTGAGATAAGAGAAAGCAGTATCACCTCAAATCTTGTTAATTTGGCAGCTGAAAGCATCTCCTCATCAGTCATAATATTTTTGCTTACGGTCTCATTAATATTTTCAAGAAGACTCTGTACTTTTGAAAGATTTGGTTTTGTCTCTTTGGCATAAATATCCTGTGCTTTTTTCATGTTATTTACTTTTGAATTTGCATGTTCTGCCATTTTTGTAAGATCTTCTCTTACTGTTTTTAGTGCAGGTAAAGTCTTTTCCTTTAAAACTTTGTTGGAAAGATCTTTTCTTCCTTCCTCGTTATATTTAACTATTTCCTTTGCTGATTCATGAAGATGCATGTGAGGTTCCTTTACTTTTTCAATAAGAGATGCAAATTCACTATCTTCTTTTGCCAGTTTTTTTCCTTCTTCGCCATATATAAATTTACCAAATGCACACTTGGTATGATCAAGCTGCCCTTCAAAATGATCGACAAGATCACAATTATACTGCGTTAGCTCATTTACCCAGTTTAGATGATCACTTTCAAGTTGTGCAAATTTCCTTGGAAGTTCATGATCTGCCTGAATAAAAGTATTTTTTATTGCAATTGCGGATTCATGCAATCTTTTATGAGGTTCTTCAATTTTGGATAAGATGCTTTTTAAACCTGGTACAAGCTTTTCTGCTTCTTTTCTACCCTCTCCATAATACCATTTACCGAAACCGCATTTATGAGGATCTGTCTCAACATCTAAAGTATTTACATTTTCATCATTTAAAAGATCAGAAACTTTTTCTGCCCAATGAAAATGATCTACCTGTTTCTGAACGATATCACCTCTTAATTTGTTTCCTTCTATTACAAGCGATGCATTTTTAACTATTTTACCTATTCCAAGTGATGCTACAGTTGATGCAATTAGAAAAAGTCCTATGAGCATGATTATTATCATCAATACTTTTTTTATAACACTCATATTTTTAAACATCAGTTTCCTCCTTTTTGAATCTACCCGATTTTTTTATATAATAATTCTACAATTATACTTATATTAAAATCAAAATATTACCCTAGCTTATATATAGGGTTTTTATGATACTTTTTTAGTAGTATTTGCAACATAAACTCCTGTAATATATAATGTTTTTATGAGATATACTGTACTTGATACCGAGACAAATGGATTGCAAAACTCGAGCGTACTTGAATTTTACGCCATTAACTTTGATTTAGATGAAACCGGTGACCCTTTTGATTTTGAACAGATTCACAGATTTTATTATCCTATCGAGGATTATAACTATTTTGCTTATAAGATTCACGGGTTAAACAAAGACAGGATCAAGCTATTGAGAAAAGACTGTGATTATGCAGAATATTTTTTTCAGGACGAAGATATCGGAAAATTTTTATTAAAAAGCGATTGTATTGTAGGGCATAATATTAGTTTTGATCTTTCATTTATTAAACCTTGTTATATAAAAGAGAATACGAAAATAATATGTACAATGAAGGAAAACAAACACATTCTTAAACTTAAAGGAAAAAGAGGTATTAAAAACCCTAAATTAATCGAGACCGCAGAGTTTTATAAGATTTATCAGTCAGATGACATGTTTCACGGAGCTAAATACGATACAGAGATAACCATGAATATATTTATTCAAATGGTAAAAAAAGGTCTACTTAACGTCTCAAAGAAATAACGTCCAAACGATTAAACGTTGTTATTCTGGCATCGAACAGTTTATACAAAAACGCCCTTTACCTTTAAATTCTTTACCGCACCCAGGACATCTATTATAAAAATTATAGACATTCCCCGGCTCTTTTTGGGTAAGCACTATCTCAACTATCTTCATATCTTTTATGTCAATGTTAATTTTAAAATCTTTTCCCGTAAATGGATTTTCCGATATTACAGTATAATCCCCTGGTGGTACGAGAATCGTCTCTTTATCATTAAAGACATATCTATCAATAGTCTCACCTTTATTATGAATAAGAGTAACCTTTGCTTTTCTGGAACCTGTGATAACTCTTATCTCTCCTCTTTCAAAAGGAACGTTTAAAACAAGATCCTGGTCCAAAACTATGTTCTCTATTTTTTTTATATAATCAAAAGCTGTCTCTGTATATATCATCGATATCATATATTTTCCTTTTTCAGCTTCAAAGGTAGCTTTCCCTTCAATAAAAGGAATCGATTCAAGATACTGATATCCTGTATCAGTATAGACTAAAAGATCAACAGCACCTTCAGCTCTTCCGTCAGCATCATAGGCTAGTATATTTATCTTGTAACCATATGAAGAAACACATAACATGATCAAAAAGATACAAAAAGTCAGTTTAAAAGTCTTCAAAATCTTCAAAGTAATCCTCCGTTGAATCGGTATTTTTTTCAAAACCTATATCAAATCTTTCTGTCTTTATTATATTTGAATTTCCTAAATCAATATAAAAAACAAAATCAAGTAATACAGATCTATCATAAGCTGATCCGCTAACTTTGATACAGTGAAAGCTTTTCCTAATAAGTGGAAGATAAGAAATCACATCATCTATCATACCTCCACTTTTTAAGATCTTTAAATTATTAAAAATAAGTTTATCATCAAGAAAATAATCAGGATTCACTATCAAATCTTTCTCGATTTCAAGCTCTTTTATCTTCATATTATCAAGCTTGAAACCATTAAAAGATATAACTTTTTTATGAAGTAGTTCCTGTATTTTTTTTCTTATTCGTTTTTTAGAGATCATATCAGTCTTAGAACAACTTTGAGGAATATCTGATAACATCCTGTTTTGAAAAAGTATAAGATTTCCATTTTTGTCCATAGTCAAGTCAGCACTATCTTTATAAAACAAATGTTCATCTATCTTTCTATTAAATCGAATAAAAAAAACATCCTTCTTTTCAGGTTGAACCCTTATGTCTTTGATCTCTATCTGATCAAGTGGTATTGAAAACAATATTCCGGCATAATATAATGCTTTAAGTCTTACGGAAAGCTCAGTATCGAGTTCTTTATCAAAAGGTTTCGAAAGAGTTGTAAGATACAGTATATTATTTGTATTTGCATCAAAGACTATTGAGTTTGGAGAATCTTTTTGAGATATTTTCTGCACATAACACATAAGATCATTATCAAATACAATATAACTAACATTTATCTCTGAAAAAGCCAGACTTTTATGATTTATATTAAGATCTATAAGAATCTTATTAAAATTATTTAAAAACTCGACTTTATCTATAAACTGCTGATAATAATCATAAGAAAATACATTAAAACAAAAGACAACAAATAATATAAATAAATAAAACTTTTTATTTTCCAATTTATTTCCTTTTTGATAGAACATCAGAGTTCATTAATCAATATTTATATTTGATCTGCATATATAGCTTTGTCGGATCAAATCTTTTAATAAATCCAACATCTTTTCCCATCATTGAATATCCTATTACCATACCATTATTATTTCCATTTTTTATCCAATATGATACCTGTGTCTTAAGATCTGTTCCACATATTCTTGTCGGTGTTATTTCACATGCTGACATTGGAGAAAGATCATCATCTAAAATATAATCACTATTTTTTTCTGATTTTAATGTTGCAATTATCTTTTTATCTTTTAATTGGCTTGTTCCTGTCCAATGATATATCTCAGCATCCTCTATCTTTACTGATTGACTATCAAGTGAAAAATCCGAAAAATCATACTTCATATATACCTGATAATAATCCTTTTCATATGGAGAATTTGGATAATGTCCAACAAGATATGAATAACCTGAAAGAAAGTCTGATTCATTAACTTCTTTGTATTCATAAGTGCCATCATTCTTTTGCCTTGCTCTAAGTATCTTCACCTCGGAAGGAAAGATCTTCTTAGATAAAGTCCCGGTTGCAGTACCATTACTATATGCAAAAAACTTCTCAAAAACAAGGTGCCATCTAACATATCTGGAGAAAATAAGATTTTTATAATTATCTCCGTCATATACCTCGCTTTTCCATGGAGCATAGATAGCCATACCAAAAGAGTTAGTCACATCAAGCGATTCTCCGCCTACTGTATTTGTTGTAGTTATTTTAGAATACTTTACTGCAGCTGTTATCTTTTCCATAACATCGAGAGCAAGATTTTTTAAAGAAGGATCTGTTGTAGCCTGTGCAATAAGAGACATAAAATGATAAAAATCAACGTTCATATTTCTGTCATAATAGCAGACAGAAAATACAGCGTCCCTAAACAGTTTATAATTTTCCTCAAAATGACCATAGAAGTAATTTACAAAATCACGCGTGGATTTTGCAAGGTCATCGAGTTTCCAAAGATCGACTGCGGACAAAGTCACATTCCAGCCGGCATTGCCTTCATAAGACGATATATACTCATTGACAAAACCTTCTAGTATTGTATCTATACTATCCGGATTTTTAACTAATATATCCAACACTTTATCATAAGGCCAACCGTTACCTGGTTCTGTTTGCTCAGACCCTATCATATACTTAGCATAGGATCTTAGACTATACTCAACCTCAAACATCTGCATAAGACAAGCATCAAAGCCAACTATCTAAAAAGGTTTTCCCATACTTGAAAAACACCTTCCAAGAGCTTCATTTAATTCCGGTGTTGAAAGACTATCGTTTGATGTCTCATCAATACAAACAGATCTTGATTGCTTTAATTCTTCCTGCCTTTTGTTTCTGTACCATCCATCTCCATGATCCCAAAAGACAAGCATATACTTATCGGCTTTATAATATTCACTACAAAAATCCACAAAATCGAAAACTGTATCAGGATCACCCATATTCTTTTCACCCATATCAACATATGGAGAAACTATTGAATTCTCGGTTGTATCATGAACTATTCTATAGAGTCTGGTCCCCTCCCAATCGTTGGTTGTTGTGGTATAACCAGGACTCCTATCCCATAGTACGAGAATCTCAATTGTTCCATTCTTTCCCATTGTTGCACCGATCTTTTCCATCTCATCTACATCATAAAATGAAAAAGGTTCAAGATCATTATCACCACACAAATAGACCATTATTGTCCAATCATTTATTGCGTTAGTAGTTATTGAAAAAGATAAGA
>PKTG01000010.1 GCA_002869225.1 Candidatus Muiribacterium halophilum
CTTATGAAGATCATGGATATAGAGCTAAGGAATCTATACTTCATCTTCTGTGGGAGAGAAGTGAGTGGGTAAAGAAATACTTGAAAAACAGTGAAAAGTGAGTAGTGAATAGTGAATAGATAAAAAAGGAGGACAAACATGTCCTCCTTTTTTTGTATGGTAAAATTACTTGTGGTAAAATGTTTAAAACAAACCCCTTTTTGGAGGAACTATGCTTAACAAAAAACTTCTTGATATCCTTGCATGCCCTATCTGCAAAGGAGACCTTGTATATAACGAAGACCCTGAAAGTCTTGACTGTAAAAAATGCCAGAAAAGATACCCTGTAAAAGATGATATTCCTGTTATGCTTATAGATGAAGCTCAAGATCTTAATAAGGAAGACTGATTATGATAGAACATATTGATTTTCTGCATGGAGCTGATGTATCGATAGCTGTTGCCGGATTAGGTGGTGGGGGTAGTAATGTTGTTGATGCTTTGGAAGGTAAAGGACTTTCCGGTGTTAAGACAATGGTATTTAACACCGATTCTCAAGCGCTTTTGAAGACAAAGACAAAAAACAGATACCAGGTTGGGGACAAGCTAACCAAAGGTCTTGGAGCAGGAGCGAATCCTGAAGTTGGTTATGAGAGTATGAAAAGAGATATTGATTCTCATGCCCATCTTTTAGAAGATGTAGATATGATATTTGTAGTTGCCTGTCTTGGTGGAGGAACTGGTTCTGGTTCTTCTATTCCATTTATAGAAAAATGCAGGAAACTAGGTATTTTGACTGTAGCTGTGGTTACTTTACCTTTCACTTTTGAAGGTAAAAGAAGAAAACAGATAGCAGATCAGGCTCTTAATTTTATTAAGGAAAGAGCTGATACTACTGTTGTACTTAAAAATGATAATCTTATGTCAACTATGAAAAGAGATACAAGTCTCAAGGCTGCTTTTGCAGAAGTCGATCACTTTTTATCGGATAATGTTTCAGCAGTGATTGACCTTATAAGAGAACCAGGTGTCATAAACCTTGATTTTGCTGATATTACAGCGATACTCCGGGATAGTAATCTTGCCTTTATGGGAACTGCCTACTCTGATGGAAAAAACAGAGCTAGAAAAGCAGTTGTTGAAGTAATAGAATCTCCTTTGATACAAAGAGATATATCAAATGCTTCCGGTGTACTTATGAATATTACCGGTCCTGAAGATATGAAGTTATTCGAACTTAATGAGATATCCCAGTATATTCAGGAAAAAGTCGATCCTGATGCTAATATTATTATAGGAACTACAACTGACAATAGTATCAAAGTAATAAAAGTGATGCTTCTTGTGAGTGGATTTGATGAATAAAAAGATCTGTGATGACTGTCCTTTTGTGTTAGACACGTTAACCGGTCTGATAAGAAGGGAGCTGTTTGTAGAGAAACTGAAAGATAATAAAAATTGTGACACTCTTGTTGTTTGTGATATTGATTTTTTCAAGAGTTTCAACGATACATATGGTCATCTTGCAGGTGACCTTGTATTAAAAGAATTCGCAGCTCTTCTTAAAGAAAAAATCCGAAAAAATGAAATTGTTGCCAGATTTGGTGGAGAAGAGTTTGTCCTTGCACTTTCAGGTGGCATAACCAGAGCAGAGGAATTTTTTCAAGAGGTAAGTTCGTCAATAAATGAGATCAACTATCAAGATAATACACTTCCAAAGGTCACCTTTTCTGCTGGTAGCTCAGTGTTATATGATGATATCTGGGCAGCATTCTCAAAAGCAGATAAGGCTGTATACTTTTAAAAAGAAAATGGACGTGATCAAATAAATCATTATGAACAAATATATAAATTTATTGAAAGAGAAAATACAAAGAAAGAAAATAAAAAAACACTTCAAGATCGAGCCACAGGATATGCTGTTTTTTCTTTATGGGATAGAGAAAAAGTCCTTTATGAAAAAGGTAGTAAATATGTTAATAAAAAACTTTCTGGTTTTGAAGAGGTCTTAAAGAAAGAGTTTGATGTTGTTGATATTTTCAGAACGAAAGAATTGATAATATCTATGGTATTTAAAAAGAAAAAAGATTCTGATACAAGGCTTAAGGTAAAGAGGCTTACAAAGGAATATCCTGATATGTCTGGTGTTTTGAATTTTTATCCTGGAATAACATCTTTTGCATATCTTGAAAGGGATACCTTCAATGCGTTTATTTCACTTTCGTTTTTTAAGGAAAATCAAGGTATTATTTTATACAGTGTAAAAGCTTTAAGAAATATAGGTGTGTATCATTTTAAACGTTCAGAATACAAAAGTGCATACGAATATTTTAGACGAGCCTATAGAATACAGAAGAATGATTTTGGAATAATGAATCTCGCTGCAGCAATGATAAAGATAGAAAGATTTAAAAGTGCTATTATACTGCTTAAATCTTTTAAGGAAATTTTATTGAAATTTGAGGATTTCTTCGTTAATCTTTCTCTTTGTCATTATAAGATGAAAAATTACGATAAAGCACTGGAAACATTAAGAGAAGGATCAAGAAGATTTCCTGAATCAAATTTAATTAAAAAGAACATAAAGGAACTTCAATGTTTAGAGAAAGATTAAAGATATTTTATAATATGGGACTCATTCTTGTAATGGTAAAGGGTCTTAGTTTCCTTAAGATGTATCTAATTGGAAAGTATTATGGTTTTACACAGGAAATAGATTATTTTTTCTTTTTTTCTGGAATAGTCTTATCAATATTTTATTTTTATGATTCAGTACTACAGGCTGCATTTATTCCTGAATATAAACGATTTAAGAAGGGTTCTCGTTCATATCCTTATACCTTTATTTTTCTTTTCCTTATGTTTAACCTTCTTATTGCTTCTGGAATAGTCTTTTCATCTGTAATTGATGTACATGGTGAACTGATTGAGTTTTCAATAATATTCTTTATGTTGTCTTCAGTAATTTTCAAGGTAATACTTGAAGCCGAAGGGCATTTTGTTAAAAATATACTGGTAGATCTTATTAGTGTACTTATCTTTCTTTTCCTTTTAATAAAAGGAAAAAATATTCTTAAAGTCTTATTTGTATCAGAAGCTGTCAGATTTGGAGCTAAACTTTTACTTAATTCAAAATATTTTACGACTAACAACAATTTCAGGATAGAAGGGTTCAAGAACTTCTTTAAACAGGCCTGGTTTATTACTTTAGGTGCTTTTTTTTCTAATGCTATAATCTTCTTTGATAATGTAATGGCAGCGAAGTTATTTGCGGGTCCATCGATATTAAGCTATGCTATGATGTTTCCTGGAGCTGCAATAGCGTTTATAAATGCTCTTTTATCAGGAGTCAATCTCAATGTGATGTCAGAGCTTATTAGAAAGCACCGTCTAAGAGACGCTGGAAGATGGTTAAAGACAGTTATTTATAGGACTATAAAACCGGCTATTTTCTTTGCGATGTTCTTTACGATCTTCTCAAGAGAAGTAATGAACACATTCTTTCACTCTAACAAAGACCTGTTTGCTGCAGAAATAACCAATACATGGCACATAATGAGTCTTGCAGCTTGGCATATACCGATCTTTCTTATACTTATTAACCTTATAAGATTTTATAATTCAAGAGAAAAGAATCAGGAACTGGCTATAGTAGCTTTTTTTAATCTGATGATGCATATTGCCATCGTAAAATTATTACTTAATGATCTTGGTCTTATATCTATACTCTTTGCAAGAGTATTTTGTGACTCTTTCTCAACGTTTATATTATGGTATAGGATGAGAGAATTTAAAGTTGAAAAAGCTATTCCGGTGAGATTTCTTTTGCATTCTCTGATTGCCGGTTTATCTTCGGGAAGCATAAAATATTTCTTATTAAGAAGTAGCGTTTCAGATATTAATATAATGATATCTGGTATAGTTTTATTTGGAATTTATTATTTAATGATAACAGGAAAGGAACATGTGCGGATTTTCCGGAAAAATATTTAAGAATCCAATAGAAAATAGAGAGATCTCAGATCTTGAAAGACTTTCAACAGAACTCGACCGAAAATTATTTCATAGAGGTCCTGACGAAGGTGGTTCTCTAATAACGAAAAACGCACTTTTTCATCATCGAAGATTATCGATAATAGATTTAAATCATGGTAAACAACCTTTTTTTGATGAGAATAAAAAGAGAATACTTGTATACAATGGTGAATTATATAATTATAGAGAATTAAAGAGAGGTCTTTCTATAGAAGGTGAGAGCTTTTTGACCGATTCAGATACTGAAGTTGTCTTTAGGATGCTTTGTAAATATGGTAAGGATGCGGTTGAGAGATTCTATGGTATGTTCTCCTTTGTATTTTATGATATGGAGAAGAAAAAGATAATTGCAGCCAGAGATAAGACTGGAGAAAAGCCATTATATTTTTCTGTTGATGAGAATTCTTTTATTTTTTCTTCCGAGCTAAAGGCATTAAAGATCTTAAAGAAAGTAAAAATAGACCCTTTTTCTATCGTATCATACTTTAATTATCAATATATACCTGCTCCGTTTACGGCTTATAAAGATGTTTATATGCTTGAACCGGGCAATCTGCTAACTATAGATATAGATAAATGGATTGTAAATAGAGAAGAATATTTTGATGTTATGGAAGTTGAAAAAGTAAATGTATCTTTCAAAGATGCTAAAACACGTTTTGAAGAGCTCATGAGAGAGAGTATAAGAACAAGGCTTATATCCGATGTCCCGGTAGGAGCGTTTCTATCAGGTGGCATTGATTCGTCGCTTATAGTAAAGTACATCAAAGAGACCGGACACAAAGAATTACATACTTTTTCGATTGGTTTTAAAGAAAAAAAATATGATGAGACTCCGTATTCTGATATGGTCTCAAAGAAATATGGAACTATTCATCATAGTTTTTATTTTGAACTTCAGGATATTTTAGAGAATATTGATATAATATCAACATTTGACGAACCTTTTGCAGACAGCTCTGCTATGCCGATGTTTTTTCTTGCTAAAAACACATCAGAATATTTAAAAGTAGCTCTATCCGGAGATGGTTCTGACTAGATATTCGGTGGTTATAGACGATACGAGATGTTTAAATATGCACAGCTTGCAAAAAGACTACCAGGTTTTTTAAGAAGACAGGCATATAAAAAAGTCAAAAATAGGGATGATTTCTATTCAAACGGGTTAAGAAAACTTCTGAGAACGACGTTTACTAAAAATTATTATAGATCGATAATGAACAACTTCTCATCAAAGGAACTGAATAATCTTTTTAAAAACACCTCTCTTTCAGAGGAAAACAGGGAATATAGACACAACCTCTTTATTAATCTTACTGATAAATACCAGGGGAATATCTATGAAAAACTCACTTATTGTGATCTAAAGACCTATCTTCCGTATGATATTCTTACAAAAGTTGATAGGATGACTATGGCAAACTCGCTTGAATCTCGAGCTCCATTTCTTGATCCTAATATAATAGAGTTTGCTTTTTCTCTTCCGTGGAATATAAGGCGTGGGAAAAAGATATTAAAAGAAATACTGGCGGATGATTTTGGAAAGAGCTTTGCATATAGAAAGAAAAAAGGATTTGGTATACCTCTTGAAATATGGTTTAGAGGAGAATTATCCGAACTTCTTATCAGCAGGATGAAAGAGGATGACAACTGGAAGAGTTATTTAAATGAAAGATATGTAGAGAGATTAATAGATCAGCACAGAAAAGGAATCAGAAGTCATCATTACAGATTATGGCAGATATTAGCGTTTATCTTGTGGAGCAATAAACAATGATAAGATTATTATATGTATTAAATGATCTGAAGATAGGTGGAGCTGAGACACAAGTGGTAAAGCTTTTGAATCGACTATCTGAAAAAGGATATGTAATAACACTTGCATTGTTATGGAAACGTGGAAAGCTTCTTGAAAGATTAGATGACAGGATCAGAGTAATAGATCTGGGAATGGATAAAGGAAAACTAAACTGTTATAGAAGATTAAATAAGCTATTTAATAGATTCAAACCTGATGTTGTAAATGCAAGACTCTTTTACGCTTCATTGATCACTAAATTAGCATTAAGAAGAAAAAATATTCCAATAATAATGACTCATGGAAGTCTTGACAGATGGAGAAATGATCTTATAAACACTGTAGATTCTTTTCTGTCTAAAGAAGTAGATCTTTTTATTGCTAATTCTCCAGCTGTTGCCCTTATGTTGAATAAGAAACTGAATATAAAAAAAGAAAAAATCATCATAATACCTAACGGTATAGAAGGTTCTGATTTTCCTGAAAATGAATTTAATGGTGGAGTCTTTGGCTTTCTTGGAAGAGATTCACAAGCTAAAGGGCTGGATAGATTTGTTGAGTTTATTAAGAAAGAGGATATAAAATACAAGATGTATGTAGCTGGTGAGGAGATAATTCCAAAAGGTGTTGAAAGATCTAATATCGTATTTAATTCTAATGATATTAACAGGTTTTTTAAAGATATAGATATACTTGTAGTTCCATCAAGATGGGAAGGAATGCCCAATGTGATACTTGAAGCGGGAGTATTTGGAAAAACTGTTTTTGCATCTTCCGGGTTAGGTATAGAAGAAATATTTGAAAATAATATAGAATATTTTTCAGATATTGATGGATTGCAAACTCTTGCAAATAAATACAAAGATAATCCTTTTCTTGTAATGAAAAAAGGTCAGGATTTGTGGGAAAAGGTAAATAATGATTTTTCAATTGAAAAAATGGTAGAAAAGTATGATAGAATTTATAGAGAAGCGGTGAGCAAGTCTTACGACTTTAGTGATAAGTGAGTTGTGAATGGATAGATGATAAGAGCATAGTTGGGAATTGGGAGTGGGGAATTGAGAGTTTCGGATTGATTTTAATAAGTTCGACCCTAACCCCTAAATCCTAACCCCTAATCCCTGTTTTAAATGGAGTTTAAAACGTGTTTAGATTTTTATTTTTAATTATAGACGTATTATTCTTTATGATTAGTGGTTATGCTATTCTTGAGTATTCAGGAAGATTCTTTGCAGAAAACCTACTCGCATTTAAGAAGATATGGTATTTCTTTATTTTTTATAAAGTCTTTTTCTTATATTTCTATGATCTTTATGATCTTGAAAAAAAACATGATCTGTTCTTTATTTTATTTAAATCAGTTCAGTCATCACTTTCTTCAGTTCTTATGATCGTCTTTACTACTTACTATCTTAGGAATCATGCACTTCCAAGATCCTTCATAATATACGTAAGTGTTCTTGATATTCTTTATATAAGTATAACCCGATATCTAATTTCAAGCAGGATAAGGTTTTCGAGATTGCTTATTGTTAGTGATGATCAGGAGGAGTTTGAATTCCTAAAAAAAGAGCTTTCAATGTTCAATCCTGGAGCAGAGATCAGTCGTGAGAAGAAAGATTATACAAAGATAAAAGAAAAGATAAAAAATAAGACTGTAAGTGAGATAATTTTCACCTCAGGAGTATTTGAGGATTTTAATTTTGTAGTAAGACTTCTTTGGTATGCGTCAAGAAATAATGTTAAACTCGTTCTTTTTCCAGATATACCTGATTCTTTTGTGGCAAAGATAGATTTTGCTGATATAAACGGACTTCCTCTAATAAACATAGGAAGAAATGGTCTTAAATTATGGCAGAGGATGATCAAAAGATGTTTCGATATTGTTGTTGCACTTCCGGTATCCATCATACTTCTTCCGATTATTCCAATAATAGCATTTTTTATAAAATATTCTTCTGAAGGTCCTACTTTTTATAAACAGGAAAGAATTGGTTATAAGGGTAAAAAATTTAATCTTATAAAGTTCAGGACTATGATAAATAATGCTGAGGCGGATACGGGACCTAAACTCGCTGATATTGATGATAAAAGAATTACAAAAGTAGGTAAGTTTCTAAGAAAATACAGGATCGATGAACTACCACAATTTTTTAATGTACTTATAGGTAATATGAGTATTGTTGGGCCGAGACCAGAAAGAGAGATCTTTGTAAAGAAATATTATACTCAACTTCCCGGGTATTTTATAAGGACTCTTGTTAAGCCTGGAATCACTGGCCTTGCACAGATTTTTGGTGGATATTATACAAAACCGACAGAAAAACTCAAATTTGATTTTATATATTCAAATAATTATTCCGTATTCTTAGATCTTAAAGTACTTGTACTTACATTTTTCCAGATGTTTAGAGCAAAAGGGGTATGAAAAAAAGGTTAATAATATTCACATTCTTTTTTTTGCTGATGTTTTTATATATTCCTGGTAGTTATTATCCATTAGTACAAGAAAAGTATTTTCTATATTTGTTTTACGGTCTGATATTGCTTTTACTAGCAATAAAAAAAAGAGTGAAGATAGATATTACATTAATGAGTATCTTTTTATTATTTATTCCAATAAATTATTTTTTTCTTAAGGATGCTCCGTGGTTTAGATTTGAATCTACTATAAATACGGTAGGTTTCATACTTGCTTCTTATTTTATTTTCCTGTTTTTTAATACTGTAAAAAACAAAGAAATATTCTTTAAACCCTTACTATTAGTGTTTTTTATTGAAAAGATCCTTTTTCTAATGCAAAAAGCTGGTTTTTTTGTCTTAGGAAATCTTAGTGGAAGGAATGCATTGACGGGCTCTCTTGGGAATGCAAACCTATGTGCTTTTATATTTGTGATATCCATTTCTTTTTCTTTATTTCTTTATAATAAAAAGGAAAAGATTGTAAATAGATATATCCTTGTCTCTGATATAGTTATATCTATCGCATGTATAATCATTTCTTTATCAAGAAGTGGGATTATCGGTATGTTCTTTCTTATTCTTTTATCAACCTTTATGAAAGTTAGGGACAAAAAGAAAAAAGCCTATGTTATCTTCTCCTGTATTCTACTTACATATCTTATGTTTGATAGGTTTCACATAAACGATAGTATTCTTCAAAGGATATTCATATGGAAGGTGAGTTTTAAGATGTTTCTTGAGAATCCACTTTTAGGAGTTGGATTAGGAAATTTTAAAAACGCTTTTTTTGAGTATTATTCCCGTGTCATACGACTACAATATCTTGACTTTCTTCCTGAAAATACATTTGCAATGCATTCTCATAATGATTATTTACAGTTGCTTTCTGAATTCGGATCGTTGCTTTTAATACCAATTATTTTTTCATTAAAAAAACAAAAAAAAATCTTGAAGTTTTTAAAGGAACCCATTGTATATTCTTTTTTTATAATAGCTTTTTTTGATTTTCCATTTCATAATCCAGTGGTCTCATTTTTCTTTTTAGCTGTTTTAGCTATACAGATTACAGATGACAGAATACAGATGACAGAAGAAGAACTACAAACCACAAACTACGAACCACAACCTACCCAAGAGCAGAAAGTAGAAAATAGGAAAAAGGAAGTAGGAAACCAAAACTCCCAATTCCCAACTCCTAACTCCCAACTAAAAAGATTATTTCAACTTATACTAGTTATATTTATTTCTTTTGCTTCAATACTTTCTTTTAAAGAATTCTCATCATATTATTTTTTATCTAAATACCTTTTTAAAAAACAGGATATAGAATATCTAAACAGATCAATATCTTTTTATGAAAATCCTGAAGCAAGATATTTTAGGTCTATAGAATATTATGAAAAAGGAAATGTAGATAAGTCTATTGAAGACCTTTCTTATTCTCTAACGAATACTTATGAACTACCGCCATATTTGTTTGCAATAGATCTTTTTACTGAATTTGGATATAGGGATAAAGCGCTGGAATATGGAAATAAAGCATATAAATTAAATCCATATGATATAAGAATATTAAAAAGGCTTGAATTTTTATATGAAAAATTAGAGTATATAGATAAAACAGAAAAAATCAGAAAAAAGATAGATTCAGTTTTAAGGCATAGAAATACTAGGAGGAAGCATGGCATTCTGGAAATTCTTTTCGAAAAAGAAAGATAAA
>PKTG01000056.1 GCA_002869225.1 Candidatus Muiribacterium halophilum
AATGAGGATAGATTAAAGCTTCAGCTTGAGGTGGATCAGCTGATCGATGAGGTTGATAGAGTAGCGGAATATACTGAATTTAATACCAAAAAACTCCTTAACGGTTCATGTCTTGGACATGCGAACACATCAAATAGAAGGATTGTCACTGCTGACGTCACAGGTATAGTCACAAGTGCTGATTATTCTATTACTATCCTTGATGCAGGAACAGCTTGTAACATCCATGGTAACAGAAATGTTCAGGATACGATCGACGATGGTGATTCTATCGTGACCCTTAAAGATGCCGGAATCTATGGGGAAAAAGAACTTCATATTGTTGTAGATGGAAAGACAACTGTAATCAATGTAGATGAAGATGATTCTTTGTCTAATCTTGTGAATAAGATAAACAACTCAAGAGCAGGAGTTAAAGCAGGTCTGGATGTGGAAGGAAACGATTTAACTATAACATCGATTCATTCAGGTCCAAGATTCAATATATCGTTTGGTGACGACCCTGATGGTGTAGCACTTGCTATGGGTCTTTACGGTGGAGCAACTACTTCAAATACATTATCGATAACTGCTATTGATTCGAGTGGAGCAGCTCTAAATCATAAGGTCTTCACTTCAGGAACACATACTATTATATCAATTACGAACATAACCAGACAGGAGATGTTCCATACTATACCAGGTTTCACAAGTGTACCAGGTGGTTACGGCAACTCTTTGGGTGTATTTGCATCAACATCAAGGATTTTTACAGAAAAAGAGCTTTCAGATCCTATAAACACATTTGATACTACAAGTATAACCCGACCGCTATGGCCAGAAGTATATGGTCAGAGGGAAAGTGTAGATCTTACCGCTTCAAATCTGCTTAAAGGATTCACTTTTTATGTAGATGAACAGATCGATTATGGTACTATGCAACAGGATGATAATAACAACGATGATGGTAATTTCACATCATATTGGCCGGATAATTTTGCATGGCCTCCAGGAGATCCTCAGGCAGTGAATCAGACAGATCATAGAGCTGCAGTGCCAGGAGAGACAGAACTTCCTTATGCACAGTATGCATCACTTACAAGTGTGAGAGTATCTATTAGAGATGCAAGACAGGTATTTCATATAGGTGCAAACACCGATCAGACAATGCTTGTAGATTTTCCAAACATATCTGCTGAAGCACTTGGTTTAACCGTAAATCTTCGAGCAAATGGTGCGGTCTATAATGGAAAAGATCCACTCTTAGATGGTTCAGAAGCACCTGATTACAGGATGCATATGAGTATTAGGACACAAAAAGATGCTGAACGAGCTATAACTATAACTGATGAGGCTATAAGAAAGGTATCTTATGCAAGGTCTAAACTTGGAGCGTATCAGAACTCTCTTGAAAAGACTGTAGATTATCTTGGAATAGCTCATGAAAATATGTCCGCATCTGAATCAAGAATAAGAGACGTAGATATGGCAGCAGAAATGTCACTGTTGACTAGAAATCAGATACTGATGCAATCAGGTACAGCTATGCTTGCTCAGGCGAATCAGAGACCACAGATGGTACTTCAATTATTACAGTAAACAAAAAACAGTGAATAGTGAGTGGTGAGAAGTGAATGGAATAACGTGAAGCGTGAAGGGAAAAGTGGGGAACAGTGAACGGTGAACAGTGAAACAGTAAATCTTAAGAGAAGGGGTTAGGATCTAGGGATTAGGTTTTAGGGGTGGTTGGATTTACTACAAACCACTAACTACAAACCATAACCGCTATTAAATATTTTAATAGTCTGTTATTATTACAATGAATAAAAAAATAGGAGAAAGTAGATAACAATGATCAGAAACCTAAAAAAAGCATTACTATTTATGATACTGATAATTGTTTCCGGCGTTGCTGGTTTTATGATAATTGAAAAATGGAGTTTTGTAGACTCTCTTTATATGACTGTAATAACATTGTCTACTGTTGGATATTCTGAAGTTGCTCCTATAACTCCAGCAGGGAAAATATTTGTGATTATCCTTATCTCATCGGGAATAGGAACAGCAGCTTATTTTGTAAGTCTTATTACGAGGTTTATTTTGGATGGAGAATTTCAGGAACTTTTCAGGAGGAAGAAGATGGAAGGTCTATTAAAGAACATTAATGAACATTATATTGTATGTGGTTCAGGGAAAGTAGCTCATGAGGCTGTTAAAGAGATGAGGAAAAAAGGAAAGAGTATTATATTTATAGATGAAAAGTCTGATTCGAATGAAGAAATATACACAGAAAAAGGTGTTATTAAAATAAAAGGTGATCCAACTGAGGATATAGTACTTGAAAGGGCGAAGATCAGAAAAGCAAAAGCGCTTCTTGTCACAACGGATAATGATGCAAATAATCTTTATATAACTCTTACTGCAAGACAGGTAAATCAAAATCTTTATATTGTTGCGCTTGCAGATAAAGAAAGTTCAATGGAAAAATTTAGAAAAGCTGGTGCAAACAGAGTCATATCAATAACAGGAATTGGTGCTAAGAGACTTGCTTCATCAATTTTAAGACCAACAGTCGTTGATTTTCTTGAGGTGGCAATGTATGGAGAGGATTTTCAGCTTCAGATGGAAGAGGTACTTGTTGAAGAGGGAAGCTTTCTTGAAAATAAGATGTTAAAAGAATCTGAGATTCGAACCAGAAGTGGAGTAATAGTCCTTGCAATAAGAAGAGATCATAAACTCGATATCAATCCTGAACCGGATTATGTAATCAAGAAATTTGACAAGCTTATTACCCTTGGTTCTTTAGAACAATTAAAAAAGATGTTTACTTTAGCTCGTAATTCTGAAAAAAGTAATCAAGCACCATCTTCTTAGCTTCATTCATAGGTTTAAATATTGTACAGCCTGATGCAAGCTTATGACCACCACCGCCAAAATGTTTGGCTATTATGGAAACATCATAAGGAAGTTTAGATCTATATTCTACAATAGTCTCGTTTTCATTGACTTCAATAAAATAAAAAGAAGCCATTACATGACTTATATTATTCAAAAAACCAAGTACTCCTGTAGTCCATACCTGTCTGAAATTATCCATATTATAGTTTTTCTGTTTCTCGGAACTTATCTCGCACCATCCAACCTGCTTTTCAAGTGAAAATTCGGAGTTCAAGACAATATCTGAATGAAACTTAAGTTGATCAATTGTCTTACTTTGCAGTATTCTGGAAATAAGAAGGTTATGATCTGCTCCAAATCTGATAAGTTCAGCTGCCGCTTCAAAGGTTGCATCTGAAACATTATTATTTCTGAAAAATCCTGTATCAGTAAAGATACCCGTTAGTAGAGCGTTTGCGATATTTGGAGTCAATGGGAGATAACCGACTTTTGAAAGTTTCAGTATTATCTCACATGTAGATGAAGATTCCGGAGATACCAGATTGATATCTCCGAAACTCTCATTTGTTTTATGATGATCAATATTGATTATAATATTTGAGTTCTCGATTATTCTATCTGTAAGATGAGATCTTTTAGTATCAGATGAATCAAGAACTATAACTACATCAAAGTTTTTCAGGATATTTTCATCAGCCACCATTATATCGTCGTTGACTACGAGAAATTTAAAACTTTCGGGTATATCTTCTGGTATGAAGATAGAACAATTTTTATTAACAAGTTTTATTATTCTATGTAATGCTAGAGATGCTCCAAGTGCATCACCATCAACTCTGATATGAGGTACAACTAGAAAATTCTGTCCAGTTCTTATAAATTTAACTACCTGATGAAATACATCCATTTATTTATTATTTCCCTTCATTTAAAAATTTGTTTATCTTATCATTCATTTCTTTTAAATATTTATCGATGTCACCTTTTTCTGTAAATGCTTTTTCCTGTATATCTCCAAGTTCCTGTCTGCACTGATACCATTTACTTGATTTTGGTTCAAACTGAGCATATGGAAGCTGATCTAAAGCAGCTTTTAAAAGTGGTTCTTTTGCAAGATGTTCCTTCATCTGTTTTGTATCAAGACTTGATTTTCTTACAGGCATATAGTTAGTCATAATACTCCAGTAAGCTGTCTGCTCTGTATCTGTAAACCATTTTATGAATTTCCATGCCGCAGCCTGCTGCTCAGGAGAACAGTTGTCTTTGTTGTCGTTGAATATTATTATGTTTGTTCCTGAAAGAATCGCTGCATTTTTAACTCCCTTTGGTAGTGGAGCAGTTGCCCAGTCAAAAGTAACGGAATCTTCCATATAAGCTTTTGAAACACTTGAAGAGGTAATTATTCCGACTTTCTTTGCAAGAAATTCTGCCTGATGATCATACCCGTTTGTGAGGTATCCAAGATCTTCTTTGATTATTGTCATAAGATACTCAAGAGCTTTTTTTGCTTCCGGTGTCTGGAAATAAGCTTTGGTTTCATCTTCATTAGTTATTTTTCCACCATTCTGAAGAATAAGACAAAGGAAATTCCAAACATCTTTTGCTGAGAAAGCAGTTCCGTGATATTTACCTGTTGCTGTTATCTTTCTGTAAGCTTCAAGAAGTTCTTTCTGAGTACTAGGAATCTTATCTATACCAGCTTCTTTTAATATGTCTCTATTTACATATAGTACTGGCATACTTTTATTGAATGGGAAAGAATAGATCTTTCCGTTAAAAGTGTTGTTGTCTATCATTACTTTAAAGAAGTCATCTTTATCGAAAGAATCAGTCATAAAGTTTTCAACCGGTTCAACTATTCCTGAATCAATAAAGTTCTGAGTCCATGCTTCATAAGCCTGAGCTAGAGTAGGAGTGTTATGTACCTGAGCGGCAGCCATAAGTTTCTGACTTAGAGTCTGATAGTTTCCCATAAACTGTGGGTCAACATAAATATCTGGATTCTGTTTGTTGAAATCATCGATCATTCCAGTTAGGACATCTCCTAAAGTTCCACCCATAGCATGCCAGAAGACTACTTTTGTCTTTCCTTTAGCTGGATCTGGTTCTCCACAACCTGTAAGCATAAATGTAGTTGTGATTAGTGCAATGACTAGTATAAGTACTAATTTTTTCATGTTTCCTCCATTGTTATTCTTTCATACCGGAAGTCGCGATTCCCTGTATGAATCTTTTTTGTACGAAAAAGTACATTATTATAAGTGGGACAGTACAGAAAGTTGATGCAGCCATCAAAAGACCCCATTGAGTTCCTTCTGCCTGTGCAAAGTTTGATAATCCCACCTGAATCACTCTGAGCTTAGGACTGTTAGTTACAATAAGTGGCCATATAAATGAGTTCCAACTACCTAAGAAGGTAAACATACCGCTTGTAAGCATTACTGGTATTGATAGAGGTAGAAGTATTCTGAAATAAAAACCTAATTTTGTACAACCGTCTATTGTAGCTGCTTCAAACAATTCTTTTGGAATACCTCTGAAAAACTGTCTCATTAAAAATATAGAGAAAGCTGAACATATCCAAGGTATTATAAGAGCCGCATATGTATCAAGCCATCCTAATCTGTATAAGATTATATAATCTGGTACTAGAAGAGCTTGTTGAGGTATCATCATTGTGCCAAGAAGTATAAGAAATATCTTTTCTTTATATTTAAATGAAAAGAAGGCAAATGCGTATGCTGCCAGAGAGGATAGGAAAAGCTGACCAATCGTGGTAGTTACAGCAACAAATATTGTATTAATGAAGTATCTTCCGAAACCTGAACTTGCAGAAGTCTTCCATGCATCTACATAGTTTTTAAAATGTATAGCGTGTGGGAAAAGTGCTGTAGTATTTTCAGATATCTCCGACTGTGTCTTGAAGGAAGTCGAGACCATCCAGAAAAATGGAAACAGCATTGTTATTGCACCTAATATTAAAATCGTATGTACTGTTATCTTTAAAAATCTATCTCTTGAACTTTTTCTTTTTAACATCTTAATACTCCCTTAATTTGAATAATGTACTTTCTTTTCAGCAACTTTTCTCTGTATAAGAGTCATTGTGAATATCATTAAAAATAGCACAAGAGCTATTGCTGAAGAAGCACCAAGTTGGAATTTCTGGAATGCTTTATCATAAAGATGATATACGATAACGGTTGTAGCCTTCGCAGGCCCGCCCTGTGTCATCATATACACCTGAGCAAAAACCTGAAATGAAGATATTGTAGACATTACAAGTACAAAAAATGTAACAGGAGATATCATCGGAACGGTTATGTTTCTAAATTTATGCCAAACACCTGCACCATCTATTTCAGCTGATTCATAAAGGTGTTTTGGTATACCTTGAAGTCCTGCTAAAAAGATTATTATATTATAACCAAGACCTTTCCAAATACTCATTATAATAATCGATATCATAGCCCAGTTAGGATCACCGAGCCAGTTTATACTTTCAAATCCCATTCCATTAAGGACAGAATTGAGAAGTCCATGCTGATTATGAAAAAGCCATTTCCAGACAAGTGATACCGCGTTAATCGAAGTTATTACAGGTAAAAAGTAGATAGTCCTGTAAACACTGAGTCCCTTGATCTTGGAATTTAATAGCATTGCAATAAATAGGGATAATATTATAGTGGTTGGAACGGTGCCCACAACATAAAAAAGTGTATGTCTTATCGATGCCCAGAACTCAGCATCTTTCAATAGTTCTATATAGTTAGATAGTCCAACAAATGTTTTTGCACCAAGTCCACCTTTAAAGAATGAATAATATAGCGAATAAAAGATAGGTATAAAGTGGAAGGTCAGTACAATAAGAGCTCCTGGTATTATGTAACATAATGCTGTTAAGAAGGCTTTTGTCTTTTTATTCATCTTCAATTACTCCTAAGTTGATTTACAAGGTATTGTATAAAATTTTCCGTGTTGTGTAAAACATTTTTATATGAATCTGCATAATATTCACTATCCTTAAAATTATAATTAGAGAATAATTGGAATCCTGCTGCAGCTATTTTTGAAGCGGGATGATATGCAATAAGGACCTGCGAGCTTTTTTCTTTTGGAGAAAGAGTAGAATAAGCTGCTTCTGATGATCTAAGTAATATTTTACATTCTTTAGAAGATCTTATTGAGCATGTGGAAAATACAATAACATCTCCATGGTCATTTTTTGCAGTAAAAGTCCAAGGTGAACCATCTATTGCGTTTTTTTCATCAAGTACCTGATCGTTTATAGAGCTAAGATTATTATCTGAAAGTCTTTCTATTAAACCGTTTGTATGCTCTCTGTTAAGTGAATTAAAACTTGAGACTTCAACAAATAGAATAGGTATTGAGTTTTTCTTCAGAAGACTGATCTCTTGCTCGTTAAGGTTAATACTTGGTTCATATATAATGATTAGTGAGGAGTTTTTGATCACCTGATTTGTGAATCTTTCCCTATTATAATATGGAGTATATCCCCAGTCTTTTAAATGTCTGCTGAAATCCTCTGTTGTATCCGCACCAACGTTGGCATGTGAAATATCTATTGTTATCATACCTTTTGTTATTCGATTATATGGTTTTTTCTTCTTTAAAATCTTTAAAGGTTTTTTGGCAAGATAATTGAAAATATTCATAGCAAACTGTCTGTTTGAATACATTATTGAATTGAAAACGTTATGAAGGTGCTTTCCTTCAGTGCCTGTTCCATCATCAAACATTGCAGTATCACATAGTGCCAATATCTTTCCTTTGCCAAGAGTGGATTCTACCATGAAAGGGTTGTTGTTTTTTGTAAGTAGTACAGGACGAACATTTGAAAGTACAGGTGTAATAGTTGTTCCTGCAAATGATCCGATAACATCAACGTTATTACAGATAGGATGTTCAGTCATTAAAAGAGGAACATCAGTTGTGTGCCCTGTATTAAAAAGAAACCCAAAATGAAATACAAACTCATTTAAAGAAAGAACCGCATCGTAACCGTTTCCATTTCTATCTGCCCCTGAGTGGTTTCCAATTATAAGTAAAGAACCACCGTCTTTTGTAAATCTTACGATCTCTTTTATCTCATTCTTTGAAAAAGGATCGTTAGGTTCAGGTATAACTAGAATATCAATATCTTTTGAGATGTTATCGAGAGTTATATCTCTATCTATTACATTAAAATCATTATGTCTTAAAAGATCTGCAAGATCTGAATATCCACCATGGATTGACCAGTCGGAGTTTCCTGAACTTTGTGAATGTGTGTTATCAAAAAAGACATTGATGTCTGATGAAAAAACACAAAATGAAAATAATAGAGCTAATACGATGACAAGATTTTTTTTCATAATAAGATTCCTTTCAGTCTTTTTCAGTTATATGTTTTAAAAGTCCAATATCGTTTTCTTTTTCTGCCCAAAAAGAAATACTATCATCTTTTTTATCAATTATCATATAAGGAACAATAAAATTGGAGGAACCGTCAAAATTAAAGTAACCAACGATGTTTTCTTTTGATATTATAAGGTCAAATATTTTGTTTAGATCAAACCCGGGTTCGGTTTTTAAAACAGCTTCCGGTGCAGATGAAATAGTTGTGTTTTGTTTTGATTTAAATATTGATATATAAGGACTATGTATTCTATCAATATAATTTTGATATATCCTGCTAAAACCTGATTGGTTCTCAGTAGTATTTTCATTTTTTTGGCAATGTGTCTTTAAATCAGTCATCATCCTTGCTATTTTCACATTTGCCCTAAAAAAGACATCATCTTCTATTTTATCAGTATGATATGTGTTAACTATTGCTGTAATATTATTTTTCTCATGATCAAAGATCATTATTTCGGTAGGAAAGAACAAAGAGATCTCATTCTCTCTTTTCTGACAAATCATACCACCTCTAAAAGGAACCTGTTCGTTTAAATAATCCTCTTTTATTATTAATGTTACATCGAGTATATTTTTCATTACTTCGTGTAATCCTACATTTTTACTTTTTATCTCAAATACTTCAGAACCTATTTTAAGATTAACTACAGAATCTTTAATATAAACCGAAATATATGGGTTTCTGCCTGTAATAGAGAAAACACCATTTGTTGAGTTGTTATTTGATAAGAACAAAAAACCAGGATTATAATCCTTAAGAAGACTAAAAAAAGTGTCCTTGGCATCACATATTTGATTAAGTTGTGTGTAAACCGGGTGTATTTTCATTCAAATGATATTATATAATATATTTGATATCTTTCAAATAAAATAATTAAAATAGATGGTGATATCTTTCTTGACTATATTGTAATCGTTTATGTAATATTGTTCGAATGCATATTATAAATGTTAGTATACCATAGGGGGGGAGATGCATCAGAGAACACTACTTATTATAAAACCGGATGGAGTATTTAGAGGACTTACAGGTGAGATAATCGCAAGAATAGAGAAGACAGGTTTCAAGATAATAGCAATGAAACTTGTGAAAGTATCAAAAGAACAGGCTGCCAAACATTATGAAGAACATTTTGGAAGAGATTATTATAATAGACTGATAGATTTTATTCTTTCTGGACCTTGTGTTGCTATGATAGTTGAAGGTCCTTATGTGATTAAGAAGATGAGAAAAATGGCGGGTAAGACTCTTGCTGAAGAAAGAGAACCAGGTTCTGTTAGAGGGGACATGTCTGTAAACAATCTTTTCAACCTTCTTCATTCATCAGACTCACCTGAAAATGCAGAAAGAGAACTTTCTATTTTCTTTAATGAAGATGAGATACTTGATTATGAAACAGCTGCGGATAGGTATTGGTATTGGGAAGGTCAGGAAAGATAAACGCTCGATGCGTTTATTTTTCTGAAATTTATATGATGCGGGTCCTGTCCCACCTTCGTTCCCAGAATCGAAAGTACAAATCGACTTTACCGATTTGGGAGCCCTTTCAGGTGTGCCACCCGCATAGATAATATCAGCATTATTCTGAGCGTTTACATTCCTTTTGTTACAGTTTTGAGAAGCTGAAAAGTACTGCCACCCNTGCGAAAAGGTAAGTTTCGAAAGAGATTTTAAGTCAGAAAATCGTATAATCAAGAAAACGGAGTTTATAACTATTTGTTGAGCAAATCATATTCTGAAAAGATTCATCTTGAACAAAGTGATACATCAGCAGCAAAGCTGCTCATCTGATCTACATATTTAAAAGGATTAAAGTAGCAATTATTAGAAAAAATAGGGAAATTGAGATTCTTTTGCAAAATTTTGGTTCGAAACATATAAACTCTCTGATTCCTGAATAAATCAGGAAAAATCCAATAATGGCAAAACCGTTCCATTCAATAGTCCATCTTCCCATTATTAAAGAAATAAGACAGGATATTATTATTACTGCTCCTATTACAATCACCTTATTTCTTAAATCCTTATAAAGTTGTGGATATGTCCTATAATTCAATGTTTATATCCCCCCTAATATAATTATTATTAATATTTTAAAGAATGTCAAATAAAATTGTTTAATAAGTTGATAAAAAATGTTGAATAGTGAGTGGTGAGAAGTGAATGGAATAGCGTAAAGCGTGAAGCGGAACGGGTAATAACTGAGTCGAGGGTCGCGAGCTTTGGGTAAAGGAAAGGGTCAAAAAGGCACGATTGGGCGATTTTTCGATAAGTCGTCAAGTC
>PKTG01000090.1 GCA_002869225.1 Candidatus Muiribacterium halophilum
CAGATCATCAAAAAAACCTATAAACCCAGCAAAATCCGGAAAGAAATCTATAGGAGATATTATATAGACTATCAAAAGTCCTACCCAGATATACCTTAGCACTTTTGTCTTTGTAGGTATGATAGTTGTAACTTCAGTTTCCGTATCTTCAAAAAATTCTTTCCTATCCATGAAATTATTATTACAATGATTGGCTTAGGAGTCAAGTTGTAATAATTATAGTTGTTTGGCTAAAGCCAAAATATTTTTCTGTAGAAAAAATGATGAGCTACAGCTCATATGCTTTCCAAAGGAAAGTGTTTCGGTTGATTTTAACACTCAGCTATGCTGAGCATTTCAACATAAGTTGAATATACAAAAAAATTTTTGTCAACGGCAAAAGAGTTGCTCAACAAAAAAGGAGCGGGATTTCCCGCTCCTTTTTTAAAAAACAAATTATTTTTTCTCTAAGACTATGTACTCATCAGACCATCTAGCCATCTTTTCCATAATACTTTTATACTCAGGATATTTTTCTTTTTCAAGAAAATCCTTTTCCATGTTGTAAACATAATCAAACTTAAGATCATTTCCTTGAACTGAACTATTTGAAATAACACTGAAGTATCCAGGTATTCCAAAAGTGTTTGATCCAGGAACATAATAAACACTATATTCTGAAGGAAGCTGAAGTTCGACATGAAACTTGTTTCTAAACCTTGAACCAGGAAGATCATAATCGTGATATCTGGTCTTTTCACCTACCGAAGATGCTGAGAATCCAAACGGCAATTTAAACATAAGAATTTTATCACCAGTTCTCATTGCATATTCAGGTATCTCCATATTGACCTCGACTCTCACCTGTTTATCAACACTATCAAGGTTCTCAAACTTCCAGGATATGAGTTTCGCATTTGAATGATATCCCTTGACCCATTTTTCCATCTCTTTTCTGATCTCATCCTGTTTCATAAACCTGTATTTTCTATAGGAAGCTCCGGTTCCACCTTCAAATACTCTCTTGACATCCATATACATTGTTCCATCTTTATCGAGTTTTGCCTGGATATTCTCAACATCAAGGAATATGGAAGGATCAGCAAAAGGTTCTACTGTGACCTTTCCCTGACTGACATCAAGGATTATATCGTTACCGACAAACTCATCGGAAAGATTAGATGTTGTACCGATAGGAGTATAATATCTGCTATTTCCATCAATGGTTGCTTTTACTCTTACTCCACTAAAGTTTTCTATCCACGGAAACTCTTTGTTATAAGGAATATAAGCATTAGCTGTATAGACTAGTGTTGCATCGATTCCAGCCATCTTAAGCATCACTCTGAAAAGATTCATCTTATCAAGACTATTTCCACGTTTGAATTTCAGAACTTCACTTACTGGTCTTGGATAATATTCATATGATGACATTGATACACCAACATACTGGACTTCTCTTGCAACATAAGTGTAAAGAGCTTTTAACTTTTCATAAGGAGTATTCATTCCTTCTGTAAGTTTATTGACTATATTTTCAAGTTCAGGTGTTATTATCTCTGATTTTCTAATCTTTCCCTGAAGAGCTTTAACCTGATCTTTGAAACTTTCTTTTCTAAGACCAAAATAGATATATTTATAGAAAGTTGACCAGTAAGGAACACTGCTCTCCTGCTTTTCAGGTTCTATCTTATCCATAACAAAACTATAAGTTATACTTCTGTTATTTCTGGTCTTTTTAACCTTCAGATCATCCGCTCTATAATTTTTAAAATAGAATCTATCCTCAAACTTAGCCGGAAAAGTGAAGGTTATTATCTTGTTAAGTACAGGTTCGTATGAATTGTAATAATCAAAACCATCTACCTGATCAAAGACATTTCTTTTTAGCTGTTTGTATTCGAAAGAATAATCAACAATGGATCCGATATCAGCTTTTGGAAGATCCGCTCTTGTCCTTTTTTCTCTATCATACTCAGGATAATATGGATTTACGGAAGATGTCTTGATAGAAAAATCATCAACATAATATATTTTACTATTATTCACAGTCCTTCCAAAAACGAGTTTATTAGTTGATTCGCCCTGTGAAAAGAATCCAGCGATCTGAGCTGTAGACCCTTTTGCTCTTTCTCTGAATATCTTTTCAATAGTCCTTGTCTTTCTTGTAATAAGATAATTTTCATCTACAGTGATATTAGTCTCATCAAGCAGTGTTATTTTAGAAGCAGAAGGATATTTTGAAGCATCAGGAGCATTTTTGATTATATCTCTGATCCTTTTATCCTTTATCTGAGATAGATTGTATTCACCTTTTATCTCACGATATTTAACAAGTTCCATTCTCATCGCCTGATCAATAGGAATAGTTTTTGTCTTACCTTCTATTTCCATAATTATTTTATTACTATCAATAGTTATAAGCTTACCATCAAGTTCTTCTCCGTTATTCAGATATAAAACATCTGAAGATGTCACAAGACAGAATATCAAAACAAATATTGGTATTAATCTTTTCATCATCTTATACCTCCTTCTGTCTTTTCAAGCACAAGTCTTTGTTTAGTTGATGTCATGAAATCCTCGAGGAATTTCTTATAACCTTTATACTCATCAGGATATACTCTATCATCCATCCTTTTATGTGATACCGTAAGGATGACCTTGTTTCCCTTCACCTGATAGGAATAGTTTGCAAAAACTATATCCTTATACCATCCAGCAAAGTTTTCAGGTAAATATTTCACCTTAAAATTATCTGGTAGTGTAAGTATGTAAGTATAAGTTGTCCACTGTCTTGAAGAATACATAAGAGGATATTTTCTTTCATTAAGAGATATATCACTAAAATATTTTTCAGACCATGGCATCTCCATAATATAAAGATCACCTGCTTTTATAAGATAATCCTTCATCTTGACCTTCCAATAATAGAAGAAAGGTTTTGAAATATCATGAACATTGAAGAATTTATAATCAAGGAGTTTCGCACCAGCTTTCATAGTGTTTATATCACCTTTTATTATCATAGGATAAGTATCTTCTCTTCGATTTTTCCAATATCCTCTAGCACCCGCTTCCCAGGAACCTGAATATCTTTTTGTATAAAGAAGATCAATATTTCCTTCTTTGTCCATATCCATCTTAAAGAGTATATGCATAGCTTAATCTTTAGGATCAGGAAGTGGTATATAATCTATCTTTTCCTCAAGCGGATTATGCACCTGAACTCCATGATCGTCGTCTCTAAAATATGGATATCTATAGTTTTCAGAAGTAGTATCCAGGAAGAAGCTTTTACCGTCAAGATAGACTTTTACTATTGCATGATTGTTATTAAACTGAGGTATTCTATATTCAGCTTTATAAGTAGTATTTGTGAGAAGACCAATAGGAACTATTTTGACTCCGATGACTTTTCCCATAGCTGAAAAAAGTATAGCTTTATCAATACAATCACCAAACTTATTTTTAAGTGTTATCTCAGCTTTATGACCACTCCAACCCGAGCCTATACCACTTTTTATTGAAAGGTATCTTATATTCTGCTGAAGCCAATGGTATATCTTAGCCAGTTGTTCTTCTTTAGTCTTTGCTCCTTTTACGATCTCATGAGTCTTTTCCTTTACATAATCAGTAGCAACTACTCTTTCTTCAAGAAAACCTTTTTCCCATTTAAGAAATTCATCCCAGCTTGAGAGTGTAGAACATTTGATAACCGGAGCGATCTCATAATATCCTGGTGAATAAGGTTCGCTGATCATAGGATCGACATCTTTCATCGTCCATACATAAGTCTTCATTCCTTTGTCATATTTGACTTCAGGAGTAAAACCATCAGGAATATTTCTATAAACATAGTTCAGTTTTACATCTTCAGGTACCTGAACAGTAAACTCGCTAAGCATTACAGGTTCACTTGACAGAAAACCGAAACTTGGAAAGAAGAAATCCTTCTTAAAAGGGTTATATGTAGTCTTTTCAATAATATATTCAACGAAAGTACCAACTTCCGCATTTGGAATAGAAGCATTTTTTATCTTTCTATTCTTTGAAAGCGAACTTGAACTATCCGATGGAACACTTTCTTTTACAGATGCAGGATCAAAAGAATAATATTTTCCATCACTTGTTATTGATCTTGCTTTAACAAAATCGACTTTATCTCTACCTTCCTCTATACCATAGCTGAGTTCCCCCCAACCTTTTGTATCTTCTTTAAGTATCTTTCCTAAAAAATGATATCTATATACTCTACTACCATCTTTTTTTAGATAATACCCACCTCTATCCCAAAGGATAAGACCAGAAGCGTCCGGATATTTTTTCTGCATCTCATTTGCTTTTTTAAAGATCCAGAACATATCTTTTTCAAGCGGTTTGGCTTCAGCTACTTTTGCTGGAGCTGCCTTTTCGCTTTGCTCTTTCTTTTTCTCGATAACAAACCTTACACCTTTGATCTCATCACGGTTTACCTGTCTACCGTTAAAACCAAAGTATCCCTTCTGATAATACAGAGAATCAGTATGCTCTGTATGTCCATCATAATAATCAAGTCTCAGTGCAAACACTGATGACACGATAAAAAGGGACAGAAGTAAAAACAGTCTAGTCTTTTTCATTCCTTACTCCTCCTTTTAATACCCGTCATATACATGACAAGGTTTATACTTTTTTTTATAAAAAATATTGGATGTTTAAATAAAGTTGACATATTGATCCTTAAAGCTTTTCCAAATTCTCCATTCTCCTCTAAAAAATATAACATAAATCTATATTTATCCAAATAATCATATTGGTCATGTTTAAAGCAGATAGTATAAAGATAAAGTGCAGCTTTTTTGCAATCGTTTTCCTGAGCTATTCTCCATGCTCTCTCAACGATCTTTATATTTTTATTTCTAATATATTCTGCACAAACTATCCTGAAATACCTATCATTTTTTGCCCTTTCAATATACTCAAGAGCCTTTTCACCTAAAAGAAGATATAGTGAATAATAATACTTCTTAACAAACAATGTATGAGAATAACTCTCCTCGTTTTCTTTAACAACAGGATGTTCTTTAAAACGTTTAATGAACCATATCCTATTAGAATAATCCAGTTTGATCAGGTCGACGGAAAGATATGACAATACATCATCTATTCTTTCCTTAAAAAATTCATCAACAAAGGTAAGGGTCTCTTTAAGAGAAAGCTTTTTAATAAGAACTGCCTGATATAATACGTTGAATATCTTCTCCGGTATTTCAAAAGACTCACCATATTCTGAAAAAAGATATCTCAGACCTTGAATATCAAAGGAATCTGCAAGCGACAAGGATGTAAGAAGAAAAACTTTTTCCACTTCAAGATATTTACTATCGGTATATGAAAGAATATCCATTTCCTTAAAAAGCTTAAAAAGTCTCAGATGATCTTTTTTTTCAAGAAGTGCTGTTATAAATCTGAAATAAGCCTCTCCGGTCTTAAGCCTTTTTGTTATACCCTCTATATATTCAACGTTTTCCTGCGGATAAGCTCTTAAAAGCGAGAATAGGCTGTAGGCATCATCAGAAAAATAATCATAAAGAAACTCAAAGGGATAAGAAGAGATATTTTCCACATTAAACACTTTTTCCCATAAGTACTCGTTTAGCTTCCGGTTTTTATTTTCTTTAAGAAATTTTTCTAGTTCTTTTTTATCATATAAATCTTGGGCTTCTTTTATCTTTTTCTCTCCTATAACGAGTGAAAATTCATCAAACCGTTCGGGACATAAATATATAATATCTTTTTCATCGATTTTTGGTCTTTCTCTACAATTTCTACATTCTTCCGGAAGCTCTGCCAGATCTCCGTTTAAAAGTTCGTTCTTAAAAAGATCGTGTATAGAAATAGGAACATCTACCCTATCACATCCTGTAAAAAGCTCTCCATCTTTTTCTTTCAAACATCTAAACCAATAAACACATGGATAAGAAGGATTTATTCCCCAATGTTCATATTCTATATTTTCAGAATTTCTTCTAAAAAGACTTTTATCATGGATTTCTGAAGATATGAGTCGATCAACTCTTTTATCAGTATACTCAAGGTAATCCTTCAATATATCAACAGAAGTATTAAAACTCGCGTGATAATAATCAAAACATACGCCTTTTTTCATCCTGAACTTATAATCAGACCACATATCAGGATCATCTTTCTCAAGAATATGTTTCCATTCACTTGAATCTTTATCATCTCTTTCATATCCTGAACATCTAAAGCAAAGTGGCATCTTTTCCCAATGTCCCTGTACATGAATATCCTTGAAATTTCTAAGTTCAGGACTTTCATTCATCACCTCTTCTATGCTTTTTCCATCCTTTATCTCTCCATAAGAGTATTTAAAAGAGACATCCCTACAACATATTGTTATCTTACCATCTGTGGACACATAAGGATACTTCCATAAAGCAATACAAGGCGATTTAAACCTACTTACAAGAGATGCGTCATCACCCGATAGATCAAGTCCATCAGAACTATCCTTAAATATAGCAGCATCGCACGAAATGCCCGCTTCTAAAAGGGTCTGCTCAAATAACTCGTCAGCTTCTTTCTGTTTAGGCAGAAAAGCTTTTCTTATGACAATAGAATATTTTTTGTTAATATTCTCACAATATAGCTTTACTTCATAGTCAAGTTCGAGTGTCTCAAACTTTTCTTTCCAAAAATCAACAAAAGGTCTCAGTTCTTTTTGATTCTCATTGACAACAAGGAACTGAACACTAAAATATACACACTGCTCTGTATCTTTCTTATTAAAATCTACGGTCTTTTGCAGGAAATATCCCGCGTTTAATTGAACATCTGAAAAAAGTTCTTTTCCTGTTAGATTTTTATAGGTATCAGAAGTATTTGCGTTTATTGAAAAGACAAATTTAAATCTGACAGGATATTTTTGTAGTAGGTTAAATATAATATCTATCTTATTAGTAGTAAGCAATGTGCCGTTAGAGTTTATGACTATTATATCCGCTACTTTTTCCTGAAAATTGAATTTAAATACTTTTTCAAGGATATCGTCCCATCTGGGATGAACAAAAAACTCACCCGAAGACACAATACTCAAAGTAGAATATTTTTTACCTTTGAAATTCTTAAGAAACTCATCTAACCTTTCAACTTCTATCATCTTAGAAGAAGGCTGTATGCCTTTTTTTTCCATACCATAAAGTGTCTCGTGCTGAGAGCAGAAGATACAATCAAGATTGCATATATCACATACTGAAAGCTGTAGCAACTCTTCTTTTGGCATAAAGAAATTCTACCATAATATTTGTTTCTTTTCATTTATCATTAAATTTAAAGAGTTATTATTTTGAATTCATTAAAAACATTATGTTAAAATCACATTATGAAAGAAGATATTTCAATTGAGACAATAAGTTTTTTAAGGGATTATTCATCAGATAAGATAACTTTTAGATTTCCCTCTCTTCCCTCAATAAAAAGTGTATACCTTATTTATTCCTTAGATGATTGGAATAGTTTAAACGAAGAGAAGATGGTGCTTGATGATGAACGAGAGTTTTTCTTTTTAACTTTGAAATCAGATAATAATATCGCATACAGATTCAAATATTTTACATCCGATTCACCCGAAGTAGCGAAATGGGAAGATAACAATCAGAAAAACTATTATTTTCCTAAAAAGAATATTTCTTTTCAGAAGATAAGTGATATAAATAAATCTGTTGAACAGGTCATAACAAAAGGGAAATCAATATTATTACAATATAATGATAAAAAGATAGAACATTCTGTTATCCTTTTTCCCTTTTCTAATATTTTCTTTTATAGGACTCTTCTTGATTCGTTTGAAGAATTTCAAATATTTGATGGAAAGGATCACTCTCAACCTTTCATTGAAAAAAAAATCGATAATAAACTGACATGGTATTTACCTAGAGATCATAATACTATTGATGATAATCTCTCTCTCGTTTTACAACAGTGCCAAAAAAATGATAAAATAGAGATAGGAATGATTTTTTTAACAAAAGAGATCTCAGGAATCATGAAGGGTCTGGAAACAGCCCTTTTATTAAATCTTGATTTCATGATAAGAGGTGAATATATAGTATGGCCGGAAAAAAACAGCTGATTTTTTTAAGTATAATACTTTTTTGTTTCTTTTCATCTTTTGCTTTTGAATATACAAATTCAGTATTTGAAATCGAACAGAGCTCTGATGAATATGCAAGAACTATAATTAACGGGTTTAACAACAACGACACCAGCAGAGTCGAGATATTCGACGATAACACTGTCACTTTAGGCGCAATGACGACTATGCAACACTTTTATCAGGTATCCTTTAAAGAATCTAATACCGATCCTGTAACAGGTGCTCCTCTTAATACATACAAGGTCTTTGATATTGATTCAAGACCTCTTCTAAGATCAGGTATTTTTCATTTTGTAGTAGAATCTAAATATGGAATGGCAGACTGGACAGATCTTACTTTATTTTTTAAACTCTTTCTTAACCAGAATCATGCTCCAATGAACGTATATTTAAACCCTGCATATAATTCAAACTTCAGTTCAATAGGAAGGAACCCTGCTATGGACTGGGATGAAGTCCCGACAGATCCTTCGAGTGGGTTTTATGCACCTTTTAATGTTCCTCCGGGAGCTGCTAGCTGTTCAACCTGGGACCCTGCAATGGGCCAGTTAGATGGCGGTGGAGTCTATGATATAACTGGAAAATCCGGTTGGAATATAAGGCTGTGGTTTTATCCAAGTAATATCTTTGACAAAGTTGCTGGAATCAACTTTTCTGAAGCTTTTGCAAGTGATCTTATAATTAATAAATTCACCGGTAAGACTACCGGTATCACGTCATTTAATCAGGAAAAAATCAAAAAAGTAATTCCTACATATAACCCTCCACCTACTTCGCCGATGTACGCATTTGGACCTATGACACTTACACCAAATAACGATGTAGGTGTAGTACCTGCATGGACAACCGGAGGAACAGGAAAAGATACAAGAGAGATCCATATCGATCTTTCTCCATATAACCTGTATGGAAGATATCTTGTTGTTTTATGTCAGCTCTATGCTTATGACAGATATCAGGTTCCAAATGATGACTTTCCTATAAATGGTTTTAGAAGTGCTTCTTTTAATTCCGGTCCGACAAATCCTACAGGTTTGTGGAACACAATCGGTTATAGATTACCAGGATATTATGATCATACATGGAATGCAGGTTTACCTGATACTATGATGCTCAATAAACCTCAAAGGCCACTCCAACCGCAGTTCCCATTTGAGGTTCCACCATTATCGACCGCTATGCATATAAAAAAGTTCAAAGTAAATTACAATATAATGAATTTCGATATTTTTCTTGATAGAAACTCACCTGGTGCTGGAAAACTTTCACTTGATCATATGACAAAATATTATCAGTGGAGAAGCATACAAAACTATTATAACGGTAAATTTGAAAGTGGTTATGTGGAGAGAGAACAATGATGAAAAGAAAAGGTGTATTATTATTGACAGTTCTTCTTATCGTAGTAGGACTTGCTATGTCAATTTCGCTTACAATACCTAGAGAAGTCAGAAAAGTTGAAAGAATGAAAGAACAAACTCTTATTGATAATCTTGTTGGACTTGAGACAAGTATCAACAACGCTCTTAAAGAAGTCGAATTTTCAGAATTATGCACTACTCCTAACAGTATAGGTACTTATCCTGGTGGTTGGGCAATAGCTCCAAACGGTGGACGAGTACTCACAGGAACCAAAGCTATCGAGTTCCTTGATAATATAAAATCAAAAGGAATGATCATCGAAAGTGTTTACAACCCTCCTCCTACTTTTGACGGTCAAACTACTTCATGGGTCGTTCTAGTTACAGAAATATCTGCTCCAGAAGATCTGATGAACTATAACTCTTATTAAAGGAAATTCTTTTTGAAGATAGAGATACTTTTAGCTACATACAATGGCCAGCAACATGTTGAAAGTCTTTTAGAATCAATACTAGAACAGAATCATAATGATATATTAATAACCATATCAGATGATTGTTCAAAAGATAATACAAAAAAGATAATAAGCAAAATAAAGAAAAAAGCACCAAATATGATAAACGATATCACTGATTCCCGAAATAGAGGAGCTGCTTCAAACTTTTCCTATCTTTTGAAAAATGCGTCCTGCGAACTTATATTTTTTGCTGATCAGGATGATATATGGGAAAAAGATAAAGTCTCGCTATTTGTAAGAAGATACAGAAAATTAAAGAAAAATTTTCCGCCAAATACTCCTTTCCTACTCTTTTCTGATATGACTCTTATAGACGAAAATGATAATCAAACATACGATTCCTATTATGA
>PKTG01000137.1 GCA_002869225.1 Candidatus Muiribacterium halophilum
AAGCGAAAGGCTTAAAATATCTAATATAAGATTAAAGCTTTTGTTTGAAAACTCAACAGATGGTATGTTCCTTCAAAACGAAAGAGGAGAGATACTTGAGTGTAATCAAAAAGCTTTGGATATGTTTGGTATGGAATCATTGGAAGAGCTCAATCAACATTCTATATTAGAATTATCTTCTGATGTTCAACTTGATGGAACGGCATCTTCAGATGGTCTTATTATTCATATTAAAAATGCATTGAGTGATGGCTATGAGAATTTTGAATGGATACATAAAAATAAAAATGGAGAATTTTTTGTTGCCAGTGTTAGATTAGTTGCTTTTGAATATAATCAGGGAAAACTTATATATGCAACTATCAAAGATATAACAGAGAAAAAGAAATCAGAGCAGAGAATAATTGAAAGCGAAAACAGATTTAGAGCTTTGTTTGAAGAATCTCCCTTTGCAATAGCATTGTTTGATAAAGAAGGAAATCTTGAGAGTACAAACAGATCATTTGATCTAATGTTTAATTATAATCATGATGAAGATTCGTTTAATATAAATAATAGTAAATACGTCGAAGACGAAAGTTTGAAGACGAAAATAAACAGTCTGTTTAATGGTATAGTAATATACGTAGATTCCATATTTCTGAATAATAATCCCTTTACCGGAAAAGAAGATCAAAAGACTATGAAAATAAACGGTTACCCTCTTAAAGGTGAAGAAAACAATATTGATCAGGTAATAATGTTTTTTGAAGATATAACCGTTGAAAAACAAAGACAACTGGATATTATAGAAAATCGTGAAAAACTCAAAAAAGCATTAGAAGAACTAAATTTTATTATGGAGAATATGAGTGATTTTATATACAGGGTAAACAAAGATGATAAAGTCGATTATGTATCAAAATCTGTAGAGAAGATAATTGGATATAGTCAGGAAGATATAATTAAATCCTATAATGAAAAAGGTGGTTTTTTTATTAGCTTAAATGAAAAAAACAATATCTATAAAAAGAATTTCGAAAAATACATTGAGATCTTTAAAGATAAATCTCAGCATTCTGATAATGTTGAGGTAATCACAGCAGATGGTAAAAAGATAATTCTTGAAATAAATGAGTTCCCTATTATAGAGAATGAAGAAATAATTGCTGTAATGGGAATTGCAAGGGATATTACGAGAAGACTCAAGTTACAGGAAGTAATAACCCAAACTGAAAAGATGATGTCTGTTGGTGGACTTGCCGCTGGAATGGCACATGAGATAAACAATCCACTAGGTGGAATAATAAACGGTATTCAAAATGTTATAAGAAGATTGGAAAAAGATAGAGAAAAGAATATTAAAGTTGCTGTAAAACTTGGGTTAGAGCTTGATATAATGAATCAATATCTTGAAGACAGAGAGATTATTAAATTACTTAATAATATAACCGTGTCAGCAAGAAGAGCTGCTGATATTGTTTCTAATATGTTAGAATTCTAAAAGAAATCAGGTGGTGAAAAGAAAAAGACCTCATTATCTGAAATTATATCAAAGACAATAGATATAGCTAAAAATGATTTTTCTTTTGAAAATAAATATGATTTTAAACATGTGAAAATAAAAAAGAGTCTGGAACCAGGGCTTGAGATCTTCTGTATAAGATCCGAAATCGAACAGGTAATATTCAATATTTTAAAAAATGCTTCTAAAGCAATGTATTACTATGATAAAAAGCATCCTGTTATTTTTATTGAAACATATGCTGAAGATGAAAATGCTGTACTGAAAATAACAGACAATGGACCTGGAATGCCTGATGAAGTCAGAAAAAGAATATTTGAACCTTTTTTTACAGCGGATGAGACAAAAGAAGGTACGGGTCTAGGGCTTTCAGTCTCATATTATATTATAACTGAAAATCATGGTGGGACAATAAGGGTGAATTCGGAAGAGGGAAAAGGAACCGAATTTATTATTCATCTGCCAATTTAAATATTCAAAAAGTAAATTCTTTATCTTTTAATCTGATAATGTCTCAACTTTCCTCGAATTAGCGGTGCTAGTCCTTCGTCAAGTTTCACCATTCTAAAATTAAAATCTATAATAATTTCTTTTTTTTAATATCAAAATTGCCAGATTGCAGATTTACAAAAATGAATCTCTAAATGATTTTTCTACACGCCACCCGAGTCTCTATTAAACATATATTCTAAAATTTTCTTTTTAATTTTATCTTAAGGTGGATTACTCGTTCTTTTTGAATAATAGCGGTGCTAGTCCTTCGTCAAGTTTCACCATTCTAAAATCTGTTATTGTTTGCAATGCAAACAAGTTTCGGATCTATTTTAAATTGACCCAAGACTTTGGACTGTAGTCTGTGGACGTTTTAGACCAATGTCTGTTGACTAATGTCTACTGTAAACTGTTTACTGTTCTACGGTTCCCGTAATTTCCCCGTTTCGCTTGACGCATTACGCTTTACGATAAAGTATCTACTATTCACTTCTCGCAACTCACTTCTCACAGCTTTATCCATTAATCCTTGACATATGTTCAAAAAAGAGTTAAATTAAAAAAGATAATGATAATCATTATCAATAAGGAGAGAAAATGAGAAACAGAAAACAAAACTGTAGATGTTGCGATGACGATAAAGAAAAATGCTCATTTAGAGAGACTTTTTCAGAAAAAGGGCTCAGGTTTACCGTGCCAAGACAACTCATAATTAAAGTCTTAAATGATTCTAAAGACTCTTTATCTGGTGAAGATATTTATAATCTTGTTCATAAAAATAATCCTAACATAGGAATAGCTACCGTATACAGGACCCTTGATCTGTTATATAGAATGGGAATGCTTTCTGGTATAAAGGGTCCGGATAAAGTTACAAGATATGAGATTGCTGGTAAAAACGCTCATAGACACGAACTTGTTTGCGTATCCTGCAGGAAGGTTATAGAGTACACTCCATCGATAGAAGATAAACAAAGAGAAGCTACAAAAGAGATGCAAATCAGACTTGAAAATAAATATGAATTTAATATTAACAATCATCTTGTAAGATTTTTTGGTATATGCAAAGAGTGTTCGGAATGATTAAATAAGATTTTTAGTATTTTTTAAATATAAAAAAAGAAAAGGAGGTTTTTATGCCAGGATTTGATGGATCAGGACCACTAGGTCAAGGAAGCAAGACAGGAAGAGCACTTGGAAATTGTGATGGTGCTAATCAAAATGTTCAGGGAAATATTCCTCTTGGAAGAGGCTTAGGTCTCGGACGAGGAAACAGGGGTGGAAGAAGAGCTTTGGGCAGAGGAAGAGGGATAATGGCAAATAATATTTCTCAACCAGATGCCAACAACGAAAATGATCAGATACTCCTTGATGAAAACAAGAGACTTGAAGAAAAAGTAAATAAGCTTGAAGAAAAATTAAGAATATTGGAAGAAAAACACGGATTATAATGGAGGAAAGATGAAAGTTGCCGTAAGTACTCAGGGAAAAGATATAAATAGTGTAGTAGATGCAAGGTTTGGAAGAACTCTTGGTTTTATAATATTTGATACAGAAAGTGAAAACTGGGAATTTCTTGATAACTCACAAGTTTTGAACGCTCCACAGGGAGCTGGAATACAAGCTGCAAAGCATGTAGTGGATGCTGGAGTAAATGTGGTTATAACAGGTCATCTTGGACCTAATGCTTTTAAAGCACTTTCGGCAGCACAGGTAAATGCCTATACATTTAAAGGTGGTTCGGTGAAAGAAGCGATTGATCTTTTAAAAAAAGGAGAACTCCAGTCGCTAACGAACCCTGATGTAGAAGGACATTGGGTTTAAATTATGTATATAGCTATAGCTAGCGGTAAGGGTGGGACAGGTAAGACAACTGTCGCTGTAAACCTTGCTGTAGTATCTGCCCTTCTTAACAAAAGAACCCGGCTTCTTGATTGCGACGTTGAGGAGCCGGATGTTCATGTTTTTATGAAACCGGAAGATGTTGAGGAAAAAGCTGTAAATGTCAAAATACCTGTGATTGATGAGCAAAAGTGTACTAAATGTGGTAAATGTAAGGATATATGCGAGTTTTCTTCGCTTGTTTTTCTTAATGATAAGCCAGTTATATTTGATGACATGTGTCATTCTTGTATGCTTTGCTTGCGAGTGTGCCCTTTTGATGCTATTACGTTAAAAGATAAAAAGATCGGTACTCTACGGAGCGGTTATGGAGTGAACAACGTTCTCTTGGATTATGGACTTTTGGATATCGGTCAGGTTGCAGCACCATCTATTATTTCGCAGCTCAAAGATAGATTAAAAAACGATACAAATAATAATGTAATACTTGATTGTCCACCTGGAACCGCATGTTCTGTTGTCGAGAGTGTAAAAGATGCCGAGTTTGTGGTTCTTGTTACGGAACCAACCCGGTTTGGTCTAAATGATCTTAAATTAGCTGTAGAGCTAATGAGGTCTCTTGAAAAAAAGATTGGTGTAGTGATAAATCGTTCGGATGATAATGACCCTCTTATCGAGGATTATCTAAACAAAGAGAATATTAATCTTCTTGGAAAGATCCCTTATCTTAAGGAAGCTGCTCATATCTATTCAGAAGGAGATATACTCGTAAAGAAAGATAGTGGTCTGCATAGTAGATTTTTAACTATCTATTCTAAGATAACAGGGGAGGTCGAATCATGAAAGAACTCGTTATCATCAGTGGAAAAGGTGGAACAGGAAAGACTTCTCTTACTGCGGCTTTCATAAAGCTTATGGGAAGGTGTGTTGCAGCTGATTGTGATGTGGATGCAGCCGACCTTGATCTGCTTTTAGGATCTAAAAACAAAAGTATGTCTGAGTTTACTGGGAGAAAAAGACCGGTAATCGATGAGAAAAAATGCACTTCGTGTGGAAAGTGTTATGAGGTCTGTGAATTTGATGCGATAATCAAAGGTGAAATTTCATATAACGTGGATAATTATTCCTGTGAGGGTTGTGGAGCCTGTTATTATTTCTGCCCTGAAAATGCTATAACCTTTGAACCTGCAAAAAGTGGAGAGGTATATATCTCAGATACTAAAAACGGCCCTTTTGTTCATGCAAGACTTATTCCGGGAGAGGAAAATTCCGGTAAGCTTGTAATTGCAGTAAAGAATGAAGCTAAAAGATTAGCTATTGATAATAATATTGAAAATATAATAATTGATGGATCTCCAGGCACCGGATGTCCAGTTATTGCTACTATATCAGGAAGTGATTATGTGGTAGTTGTAACAGAACCGACTTTTTCAGGTATGCATGATCTTGAAAGAGTTCTTGCTTTGACTGACAGATTTTCTATCAAAGCTGGCGTTATTGTAAATAAGTCAGATATTAACGTTAGAATATCTAAAGAGATTCAGGAAAAAGTAAAGGCTTCAGGCAAAGTGATACTTGGAGAGATACCATATGACAGGGAGTTTATTGATGCACTACAGGATGGAAAATCAATAGTTGAATTTAATAAAGATTCAAAACTGTCCCAAATGGTGCAAAATATATATAATAAGATAATCAGAAATCTGGAGGAAGTATGACAAGTTGTAATACGAATGAAAATACTTATCAGCAGGATCTTATAGACATCAAAGAAAAGATGAGTAAAGTTAAAAATATTATTCTCGTCATGTCTGGAAAAGGTGGAGTCGGTAAATCCACTATAGCAGTTAATCTTGCAGCTGGACTTGCTCTTAACGGCCAAAAAATAGGCTTATTTGATATAGATATACATGGACCATCGGTTCCACTTATGACTGGTGTGCTTGATAAGCAACCGGTTTTTTTTGATGATAAAATAATTCCACTTGAGCCATTTAGTAATTTTAAAATATTATCTACAGGAATGCTTTTTGATAGAAAATCTCCTGTTATATGGAGAGGACCTATGAAATCCTCTGCAATGAGACAGATATTAAAACAAACTGAATGGGGAGAACTTGATTATTTAGTTGTTGACTGTCCTCCTGGAACTGGAGATGAGCAGCTTAGTATAATTCAGCTTGTTGGTAAAGAGTCAAAAGCTGTAATTGTGACTACTCCTCAAGATGTATCATTTGAAGATGTAAGAAAGTCTATAGTATTTTGTGATAAGTTAAATGTACCCGTTATAGGAGTGGTTGAGAATATGGCTTATTTTAAATGTCCTGCCTGTGAAGAGGAACATGTTATTTTCTCTGGAAATTCAGCTGAGAAGATAAAATTAGAATTTGATCTTCCTATTCTAGCAAGAATCCCGCTTGAGCCAGCTGTAAGTGTTTCAACTGATAAGGGTAGTCCGTTTATTTATTTTAATGATAAAAAAGAAGAAGTTTCACAAAAATTTAGAGATATAGTTGATGGAGTTTTAAATTCATCAACTAAGACAAAGGAGAATTTGAAAATGGAAAAGAAAAGAATTGCAGTTCCTTCACATGAAGGACAACTTTGTATGCATTTTGGACATTGTTCTATGTTTGAGATATTCGATGTAGAAGATAAAAAAATAGTGGATCAGAAAAGTGAGACTCCTCCTCCGCACGAGCCTGGTGTTCTTCCAAAATGGCTTTCAGAAGAACATGATGTAAATGTTATATTGGCTGGTGGTATGGGTTCCAGAGCTCAGAGTCTTTTTACAGAAGCTGGAATAAAAGTTGTTGTTGGAGCATCAACACAGGATACAAAAGAAGCTGTTGAAAAATATTTAAAAGGTGAACTTGAGACTGGACAGAACGCATGTGATCATTAAAAAAATAGCAATTTATTGGATGTTTGACTAAAGTCAAAATGTTTTTGCTAAAGCAAAAAAGATGACGAACGGTCGTTCGTGTGCTTTCTTTCAGAAAGGGTTAAAATCTTTGCTGCCAGGCAAAGCACAGCCTAAAAGGCTCATCTTGAGCAGAGCGATACATCAGCAGCTAAGCTGCTTAACTCAGAAGAATAAAAACAGGTTTTTGCCTGTTTTTATTCTTCTGGATAATTTATCATTCTTATATAACTCTTTTTAAGTCCCATTTTTTCGTAAACGCGGATTGCTTTTTTATTTTGAAGATCTACATGAAGCGAAAAGTTTCCTCCTGTAAGTTCATGGATCTTTTTCATAAGATGCGTTCCTATACCTCGACTTCCTTTTCTAAGATCTGTTCCGATATAGACAAGATGATATTCAGGAAGAACTATCTTAAGAGGCATACGGATAACAACTGCTATACCCGAAATACTATTATCAAGAAATGCACCTATAATAAAACCGTTTTTAGAAGCGTATTCAACCGCCTCTTTTGTACTAACTTTATCATCTCCATATTCACCTAAATATTTCATAGTATAGTTTACTATAGTATCAAGTGAATCAAAGTTTTCTTCGGAAAGGACTTTGACTTCTATTGCTGCTTTTCCTTCTTCCAGTATTATAACGTTAGTATCGTCTTCTTTAATAAGTCCAAGTTTATTAGCTTTTTTAAATGTCATATAAGCCAGGCAACCACGTGGGAAGACTTTTATTTTCTCTGCTTTATATATTTCTTTCACATTTTCTTTTACATCTATTTCGTCTATTTCAAGTATATGACCGCCTGAATCATAAATACTGTTTAATACTCCCTGAGGATCAACAACCATGTAGTTAACGTTGTTTCTTGTGAGTGTCTTTTTACTGAAGGCTGTTGTATAGGCTTCATCTATATTTCTTTTTCCTTTTTTAAAAGCATCAAGAAGTTTATGATTGGTTTCTGTACAACCTGTGAAAATAGTAGGTATCCTATCGATTACTCCTCTATACCAAAGTTCTCTAAATCCATGATGAAGACCAAGAAGTACACTTCCGTTTGCCATATAAATAAATATGTTATCTGGATTTTTCCCGAGTTTTCTCACTATTTCATGTGATATCTCGGAATAAACAGTTGTTGTAATTGAGATGTTTTCATATCCAGGGTTTGCATTGTACCAGTTATTTTCATTTGCATCTTTTTGACATTGTTCAAAAGCCTGTTTATAGTTTTTTCCGGTCTCAACAAGTTTTACATGAGGCATTTGATACCATTTATTTTTTTTGTCACGTGAACCTTTTGGTATATATATATAACAATCCATCTCGGTGATCTCTGATACATAAGCAATCGATGTACCCAAAGGACCTAGAGAAGTTACAGCTATTGAATCGTGTCCAAGTTGAATGGCTTCTTTTACTAAAGCGAAAGCTAGTCTATCCTGTATTCTTCCTGTGGGATTAACACCTTCCATCTTAAAAAAGAGGTTATCTACATTATTTTTGTTTGCAAGAACTTTTGAATTGTAAAGAACGGTATTTCCGATTTTTTTTCTTATATATTCCATATTGTTCCTCCTAAGTTAATAGAGTATAAAAATTAAGCTAAAAAATTATGGGAATTGATTTTAGATTAAATAATGTTAACATAATCTGTGAATCAAGTAAAGCGTAATGCGTGAAGTGTGATGGAAAGAAAAAAACTCCGTTTATTTTTTTTCTACTTCCTATTCCCTTTTTCCTATTTACTGTTATTGTTTTTTTTTATGATATAATATTAAAAAACATTAATAATAAATGGAGAGAGCGGTGAAGATTTCAATTGTAATACCTGTATATAATGAAAAAGATACTATTGAGAAGATACTTGATATTGTAAAAAGTGCTCCTTTACCAGATGGATGTGATAGAGAACTTATTGTAGTTGATGACAAGTCAACAGATGGAACTCTTGAAGTCCTTCAGAAAATAAAAGATCCGCTTATAAAAATCTTTACACATGAGAAAAACACAGGAAAAGGTGGAGCTCTTCATACGGGCTATGAACAATGTACTGGAGATATAATAATTGTTCAGGATGCTGATCTTTAATATGATCCACAAGAATATTCAAACCTTCTAAAGCCCATTATTGAAGACAAGGCGGATGTTGTTTATGGTTCCAGATTTTTAAGCGGCAGACCACATAGAATATTATATTTCTGGCATTCACTTGGAAACAGATTTCTTACCTTGCTTTCTAATATGTTATCGGATCTTAATCTTTCAGATATGGAAACCTGTTATAAGGTGTTTAAATCCAAGGTCATAAAATCACTCGATCTAAAGGAAAAAAGATTTGGAATAGAGCCTGAGACAACAGCAAAACTAGCTGAAAAGGTAAGAAAAGAAGGTCTCAGGATGTATGAGATTGGTATATCATATTATGGTCGAACATATGAAGAAGGTAAGAAAATAGGTATAAAAGATGGGTTTAGAGCTTTGTGGTGTATATTAAAATATAATACGACATCTTTAGCTATGTTTATCAAATATATGTTTACCGGATTTTTTGTTGCTGCTTTTCAGTATTTTCTTATGTATGTATTTATCGATTTATTAGGAAATAGTTCAGAAGCTGGACAGATACAATCAAATCTCATAAGCATAGAAATAGCACTGCTTTTAGCTTTTGTGTTGCATAAAGAGTTAACATTTAGATATACGGCATCTTCTTTTTTTGATATTTTGAATCGATTATTTAGATTTCATATAGTTACAGGATTTACATTTCTGTTAAGACATTTTTTGTTTAAAACACTCCTACATCATGGTATCGATTACAGAGTAAATACTCTTATTGGAATAGGTGTTGCCGTTGTCTTTAATTTTGCCGGTTATATGAAGTGGGTGTTTGATAAAAGCAGTGAATAGTGAGAAGTGAATGGTGAATATACAACCGTAGGTTGTCATCGGCAACGAAGTTGCTAAACTGCCAAGGAGGCAATTATGAAAAAGAAAGGT
>PKTG01000101.1 GCA_002869225.1 Candidatus Muiribacterium halophilum
AAACAAAAATGCCATAGAAGCCCTAAGAAAAGCTCGTGAACTGGTCAAAGAAGACTACGATATGTCAACCACAATAGATAAACTGATTGAATCACTCAAGTAATATCCTTGCAATAATCCTAATCGACAACGATCTTATTATTTTTTCTTCAATCTTTAAACTCCGCTTTACTCGACGTAGCTTGGGCTATGCCTGCGTCATCGTCGTTTAAATCTTATTAAAAAAGTTAAATAATCTCTATTGCCTCTAAGGATCATTCCAAGGATTATGCAAATTAGAAAATCTTAAAAATAATATTTTAACCTAAATACTTCATAATATGCTCTTCAAATGATCTTAATTGAGTGATTCTAGGAAATATATTATTTGAAAAAAATTAATCTCTATTGCCTCTTAGGATCATTCCAAGGACTAAGACCTGGAAAAATTTTCGTTTTACCTATCACGCATTACGCTTTACGTTTTTTTGTATGCTATAATATAAAAAAACAAAGGAGAGCTTATGATTAAAAACATACCACTTGAGAATCCAAATGAATATAATATGATCTTTGGTCAGAGTCATTTTATAAAGACAATAGAAGATCTTAGAGAAGCAATTGTCAATACAGTACCTGGGGCTAAGTTCGGAATAGCTTTCTCAGAAGCATCAGGACCATGTCTTGTAAGATTTGATGGAAACGATCAGGAACTTACCGAACTTGCTGTTAAAAATGTTGAAAAAGTACAGTCAGGACATTGTTTTATGATCTTTTTAAAAGAAGCTTTTCCAATAAATCTACTTCCGACTATAAAAAGAGTACCGGAGATTGCAAATATCTTTTGCGCAACAGCTAATCCAGTTGATGTAATAGTTTTTGAAGCGGAGCGTGGTAATGCCGTTCTGGGAGTTATAGACGGTTTCAAACCAAAAGGTGTTGAAACACCTGAAGATAAAAAAGTAAGATATGAATTTTTAAGAAAAATTGGATATAAGAACTAAAAAAGTAATGATTACTTTTTTACGTTAAGACGTTTAAACGGTAAAAAAAAAAGGAGCCCAAAAGGCTCCTTTTTTTATGTCAATTATGGTTCAAGTCTGTATATAGTTCTTGGGAATGGTATACATTCACGGATATGCTGAGTTCCTGTTATCCAGGCAACACATCTTTCGATTCCAAGTCCGAAACCACCGTGAGGTACTGTTCCGTATTCTCTAAGATCAAGGAACCATTTAAAATCATCTTCTGAAAGTCCTTCTTCTTTTATCTTTTCTCTAAGAGCTATAGGATCTTCCATTCTCTGACCACCACCGATTATTTCTCCATAACCTTCAGGTGCAAGCATATCAACACCAAGTGAAAGTCTTTCATCCTCAGGATCTCTCTGCATATAGAAAGGTTTGATCTTAGCAGGGAATCTATGTAGGAAAATCGGGGTTTTATACTGCTCAGTAAGTTTTGTTTCCTGAGGTGCTCCAAAATCATCTCCCCATTCTACCTCTTCACCAAGGTCTTTAAGAATTTTAACAGCATCATCATATTTAACTCTTGGGAAAGGTCCCTTTATTGCTTTTAGAAAATCTATATCTCTTTCAAGTACTTTAAGTTCCTGTTCTCTGTTTTCAAGAACTCTTTTAAGTATGAAAAGAGTCATATCTTCCTGAAGCTGCATGTTTTCATCTATGTTTATATATGCTATTTCAGGTTCTATCTGCCAGAATTCAGTAAGATGTCTTCTTGTCTTTGATTTTTCTGCTCTAAAGACAGGTCCAAAACAATATACTTTTCCATGAGCCATAACAGCTGCTTCGTTGTAAAGCTGTCCCGACTGACTTAGAAAGGCTTTATTATCAAAGTAATCTACCTCAAAAAGTGTAGTAGTACCTTCACAAGCGTTAGGTGTAAATATTGGAGCATCAACGTTTATAAATCCTAAGTTGTTAAAGAAATCTCTAGCAGCTCTGATTACTTCATGTCTTATCTTTAGAATAGCTCTCTGTTTAGTTGAACGAAGCCAAAGATGTCTGTTGTTTAGTAGAAAATCAACACCATGTTCTTTTTTTCCAATTGGATACTCTTCACTTTTACCTATCACATTAAAGTCTTTAATATCCAGTTCGTATCCGGAAAGTGATCTTTCTTCTTTTCTTGGTACACCGATTATCTCAACAGAACATTCTATGGAGACATCCTGATATTTATTAAATATTTCTTCAGAGACATCAAATTTGCTTAATATACATTGAACAACACCGGAACCATCTCTTACAAGTAGGAATTTTATCTTCCCGCTTGATCTTTTATTAAAGACCCATCCTACTAATTTTATTTCTTTACCTTCATGTTTTGCGATATCTTCAAGCCATACTCTTTTCATAAAAATTCTCCTATAAATGGAAGTTTCCCTAAATATTACAAGGGGATAGAGTGTTAGTCAAGATATTATACCTTTAAATTAGCATATTTTGAACATATATTAATTGAACCCTCTGATTAATTATCGCAAACCATAGAAGCGATAGTCAAGTGTAAGATTTTTTAAAAGGTTTTCGCAGGCATAGCAATAAGCTCTGTCAAGAATTCAATTGTCTTCAACAAATATAAAACTCAGAATTTCCTGATAACTTGTTATTATTCCTTACCTTTTTTTATAGAATCCTGAAGAGTTAAAATATAGTTTTGACATATAGATCAAGAAAGCTATACCATAAAAAAGATATAATTAATCTGATGTTGATTGGAGAATGTTATGAGAAACAAATTTAGCCGAAATCTGTTTTTATTCGTAATTATAATATCATTATTTTTAAGTGTTGGATGTGGAAAAAGAACAATTGATCTTGATAGCGAAGTACTTGTAAAAATATCAGATTTTAATGTTGGTATGCTTTTGAGCACTTTAAGAGGATTTCATAGAGAAAAACCTTTTGAAGGTCCTGTTCCACTAGGAAACAATGAGACTCTTAAAGAAGAAGATTCAATAATAATAGTTGTTTTAAAAGCACAAAATGTATCTGATAAAGAGGTTGATAAATCTTTTTTTAACGATCAGATAAATCTTATATCTCCTGATGGGAAGGTCATAGAAGAGACTCTTGTAAATAAAGAATTTATGGATCAAACTCATTTTATAACTCAGGCTTCAGGAAAAATAGCTCCAAAGGGATGGTTTGGAATAGAAAAACTTTTTCCCGTAAAGACTGATTCTATTAAGAATGAAGATGGCTGGAAACTCAAAGTGGCAGATCAGTATTATCGTCTTGATTATGAACTCCTTAAAAGATCTATGGATTATCTTAATAAAAGTATAAAGAAAAAGTGATTTTTCAATGTATCCTAAGTATATCGAACTAATTAAAGATAAAAAAAGGCTAAACGAACTCATTGATCTTGCAGATCGTCTTTGGGAAAGTTGTGAGCTTTGTGGTAGAAGATGCAGGATTGATAGAAATAAAAAAACCGGTCCATGTCTTGATAGCAAAGATATAAAAGTAGCTTCGTTTGCCGTTCATAATGGAGAAGAACCACCTATATCCGGTAATAAGGGTGCTGGAAATGTATTTTTTTCAGGTTGCTCTCTAAACTGCGAGTTCTGTCAGAACTATCCGATCTCACAACTTTTTGTTGGTAATGAACTTTCGATAGATGAATTTACAGAGAAACTAATAAAGCTTCAAAAAAAAGGTGTACATAATATTAATCTTGTAACAGCAACTCATCTCACGCCTCTTGTCTTTAAAGGTATTATAAAGGCAGCTGAGCTTGGGCTTAATATTCCTATAATATATAACTCAAGCGGTTATGATACATTGCAAAACTATTCTCTTTTAAGAGAATTTGTTGATGTGTTCCTGCCTGATGTAAAATATATAGATGATGGACTGGCAAAGAAATACTCTAATATAAAAGATTATAATAAGATAAACATCGATCTTATAAAAGCTATTAATAAAGACAATCCTGAGAATATATATGAGGATGGGATGATTAAAAAAGGTCTTGTTATAAGACATCTTGTTCTTCCTTTTGAGATAGATAACACCTATAAGGTTATTGATGAGTTGATAAACATAGACAAAGATATGACTTTAAGCGTGATGAATCAATATTTTCCTGCTTTCAATCGTGCAGAAAAAACAGCGGAAAAATTAGACTCAATATGTTATAATAGGATTCTAGATTATATTGTAGATAACAATATGGAAAATGTATGGATTCAGGAGGAATGATGCTTGATGTTCAAGTAAAGAAAGATGAAAAATACATAACTTTTACATTAGAAGGTTCTTTAAAGGAAAGCGAGTTAAGTGCTTTAAAATTAGAATCCGAGAAGATAGAATTTGACAGAGATGTAAAGTTTGATCTTGCAAGACTTGATTATGTTGATAGTTCAGGGCTAGGTCTTTTTTCGCAACTTTATAAAAAATGTAAGGTGAAAAATGTCAAAATGATATTGAAAGATGCAAATGATAGTTTTAAAAAACTTCTGGAAATATCCAACCTTACAGATCTTTTTACTTTTGAAGGTGAAGAAAAATCAAAAGATTGCAGTGAATGTAGATTTTATGAGCCGATTGATTATAATTTCGGAAGATGTAAATGTACTAACTCAAGTGGATACGATCTTATCGTTGAAAAAAACTCAAGTTGTGAGTCATTTGAATAGATGAAATTAAAGAAGTCTTTTTTTGTTTTTTTAATACCTGTTCTTTTATTATCTATTATATCATTTATTATAATAGAGTATACTATTGAGAAAGAATGTAAAGATAAGGCTTCTATTATTGCAAACTCAATAATCACTGAGATAAGAGATGAGATCTTCATCAGAAAAAAACTTATTCAAAGTATAATCAGTTTGAAAAACAGTGGTAAAGAGATAGATCTTATAAAACAGGTATATCCTATAGATGTTTTCTTCAATGCTTTTTTTGTGTTTAATGATAGAGGGTCTTTTGAAAGTCTTTTTTATTCTGAAGACGATAATTTGATATCTAAATATAATAAAGAGGGATTAAATCTATCCAGGTTCAATCCAAAGGAAAAGAACTTTCAAGCTGTTTATTACACTACAAACGAAAAAGGTGAGATATTAGCAGGTAGATTTACTATAGAATTATCAGATTATTTTATGAAATACAGAGAATATCCTGAATACTCTATTTCATTTGTTGATCCTGATGGAGTCGATGTTCCGTTTTTGTCATATAATAAAAGGGGTGGAATAGATATTGTTGACATCACTCTTCCAGATAAAGACTGGAAGCTTAAGATAGAACATTCCAGTAAAAACACAAAAAGGCAGAGTATATTTCTGACATTTTTATTTCTTTTTATTTTCATCTCATCTATTCATTACTTTTTAGCTTATAGATTCTTTCATTTGCCACTGAAAGAAATAAAAAATAAGAGTAGGAATCTCATAGAGGGCAAAGAAATTGAGGGACTTGATGGGATCAAGCTTATTAACAATACTATTGACCATTTGAAAGAAAAGTTGAATTTATTAAATATTGAACTTGAAGGTTCGAGAAATCAGACTCTTGCGTTTAATCAACAGTTAAAGATATATAGAGATGAATTAAGATATGCAAATGATAAATTGTCGGAACTCGAGAAGATGAAAGCAAACTTTATTTCTTCTATTTCACATGAACTCAAGACTCCTCTGGTATCAATTGTCGGTTATACTGAGCTTCTGGCTTCGCGTAAATTAGGTGAGATTAACGAAAAACAGAAAAAAGCATTTTCAACGATGAAAAGAAATCTTGATAGATTAAAAGGAATCATAGATCGTCTACTTGATTACTCTTATTTGATCGATCCTACAAGAGATTTAAACCTTGAAAGACTCTCCCTTAAAAAGCTAATAAATGATATGATAGAATATGTAAAAGAAAAAGAAGGACTAAAAGATTTTGAGTTTATTAATAAGATAACTGATGATATTTATGTTATTATAGATAAAGAAAAAATGCAGCAGGCATTTTTTAATATATTTCAAAATGCTATAAAGTTTTCAGATGAGACTGGTTTTATTGAGATAGGTTTAGAAAAATCTACTGATGATCATGTCTTTTTATACTGTCGAGATAATGGTATTGGTATAAAAAGAGACGAAGTTGATAAGATCTTTGAAAGATTTTATCAGGCGGATCAGGGATATACCAAGAAATATGGTGGGCTTGGTCTCGGACTTACAATCGTAAAGACTGTGATTGAACTTCATGGATGTGAGATATATATAGAAAGCGATAAAGGTGTAGGGACAAAAGTGTTCTTCTCCCTACCGGTAAAATGATTAAATAACTTCTAGAGGAGGCTTGATAAATGGTTAAAGAATGGGACTTTTTTATTGATATTCTTGAAAATGAGGAAGATTGGGAAAGACAATACTATGCTATATCAAGACTTAAGAACTTTCATGAAAAACAGGTAGCGCAGAAACTCGTTCCTTTTCTTGAACATGAAAAGCCGACTTTGCGTTATATAACCGCAAAAGCATTAGGCGAGATAGGTGATGTATCCGTTGGTGAAGCTCTTATTAAAGCTCTTGTTGAACCAGAAGATTGGGTTAAGATAGAGATAATAGAAGCTATTGGAAAACTAAATCCTGTTGGTGCTGCCAATATGCTTGTAAAATATCTTGAAGATGAGAGAGATCAGAAAGTAAAAGCAACTATAATCAAAAACCTTGGTAGATTAGGTGATGAGAATATAATACCGTTTATTACTGAATATCTTAATTCTGTTGATGAAAGAGTTAAAGCAAATGCGATTGAAGCACTTGAAAATTTCTCGAATACAAGAATTCTTGAGATATTAAATCCTTTTAAAAATGATGAGAATAATAGAATAAGAGCCAATACCGCACTTGTTCTTGTAAGAAAAGGTGAGGATGAAGGTTATAACATATTGAGAGAGATGCTTAGTGAAAACAGTGAATGGATGAAAGCATCGGCTGTTTATGCTCTCGGAGAGATTGGAAATAGTGAAGCTTTAAATATGCTTATAGAGAACAGATTGTTCAATCTTGATAAATGGTCTATAAAAAGAAATATCATGATAGCACTTGCTAAGATGATCAACAACGATATAAAAGAAGCTGAAGAGTTCTTTAAAGGTTATATATACTCAAATACAGAAAAAGAAGCGATATTTGCTGTAGAGACAATAAGTAAGTATAAATTAAAGAACTTCCTTCCTACTTTAAGTTCAAGACTAAGTGTTGCTCGTGGAGAACTTAGAGAAAAGATCGAAGAAGCTTTGGATACGGTACTTGATGTAAAATTAGAAAAAGTATAAAAAGGATACTTCTTATTTTTCTTATTTTGTTTGCAACAAATCTGGTCTCTTTTTCAGAACCAGCCGAGTATTGGGAAAACCTTCTTAATATAGCAAATAAATATATGGAAAACGGAATGTATTCAGATGCTATTAAGAGTTATAATGAGATACTTACAAATACCCCTGATATACCGGAAGTATACAATAATCTAGGAATTGCATATGAGAAGACAGGTTATAATGATAAAGCTCTAGAAAGTTATAAGAAAGCTCTTGAACTCAAACCTGGATTTCCTGAAGTGCTTAACAATCTGGCAGGTCTTTATCTTAAACTGAATATTCACATTGATATAGCTATGGCCTATGCCATAAAAGCGGTCTCTATCGACGAAAGACCTAATTTCTTTGATACTCTTGGCGATGTCTTTGAAAGAAGACGGGTTTATGATAAAGCTATAGAATATTATCTGAAGGCAATAAAAAAAGATCCTGAGAAATATTCTTCATATATGAAACTTATAAAGGTATACATAAAAAAAGGAAGACTTGAAAAAGCTACTCATTATATGAACGAGCTGGTGAAATCCGGTTTTGAATCAATGGATTTTCTTCTTTTAAAAGTGCATCTTTTGAAAAAGACAAATCATTATGCTGATGCACATGTGGAGCTTTCATATCTTATAAATAGATATCGTGATATGGAATTCTCATTAGATGACGAAGAGATGCTTTCAGATGAGGTGAGGTGTTATTTCTATACTACTTTATGGACGGCTGCTTTATCTTATTATAGAGCGATAAATCCTGATATCAGAGAGATAACATTTGATGATATTGAAAAATATCTACCTTGGTTTTATTATGGAAAAGTTCCACGAAAAGATTCTAAAGGGCATGAATTTTTAATTAATAGAAATTATTATGTTGAATGTGAGACTCATGGTATAAACCCTGATATATTCGAGTTTAATGGATATTTTTCTCAAGAGATAAGAGAGATATTTGAAAGAATATGTAAGAGAAATCAGCTTATTATAAAAGCAGCTTTAAAAGCATATTCAGTGACCCATGATATAACAGCTAATACTGATATGGAGTCGATATCCGCTTTCATTCCTGTCGAGATAAGTTGTCCGCAAAAGGGAGAATACACTATAAAAGATGGTGAGATAACCTGTGGCAAACATGGAAAACTTTACTGAAAAACTTAAACAGGAAATCTTGCTTGAAAGCTCGTGTGAAAATTGTGCGAAGATGGTCTTTTTTGCACTTCTTTATTTTTCCTCCAGTTTTGAAAGAGAAGGTGGAAGGATGCTTCTTAAGATATCATTTCCATCAATATATGTTTACAGGAAGATCTTTCCTTTACTTTCCAGTCTTCAACTTGAAAAGGATGATCTTCAATGTGTATACAATAGAAAAAATGTGATCAAGAGAATCGAACTCATCATAAGATCCGAGAGTTTTGAAGACAAGAAACTTCTTGAATATCACTTTAATAAAGCTCTTATAAGACCATTTCTTAAGGACGCATGCTGTTTCAGGACCTTTATAAAGACAGTCTTTTTACTTAAGGGTTCGATAGTAAATCCTGATAAACAATACTTTTTGGAGATCAATTTTGGAGGAAATGACAAGATTGCTGGAATGATAATCAAAAGACTTAAAAAAAATGGTATTACGATCAGGAAGAATAATCGTGAAGAATCTCTTATGCTTTATTTAAAAAGATTTGATGAGATAATAAGATTCCTTCATGTCCTTCAGTGTCCAAAATTTATTATGTTCATGCAGGATAGGTCATTAGTTAAGGAAATAAGGAACAATACAAATAGAAAAATAAACTGTGATATGAATAACCTTAACAGGACTGTAAATACAGGAATCTCGCAGGCAACACTTTTTCAGGAGATACTTGATTCAAAATACTATGGTAAACTCGATGAGATAAGCCGAAGATTGATAAAAGCAAGAATAAAAAATCCTGACGTCTCCTATGTTGAACTTGGAGAAATTTTAGAGCTTACAAAAGCACAGGTTTCATATTATATAAAAAAAATAAACCGTAAATATTTAAAATATAAAAATAATCTGGTAAACTCTTAAAATATGAAGAATTTATCTGTGGAAAAACTTTTATTTATGAACAACAACATCTCAACAGCGAAAGCGGCTATTATACTTGCGATGGTTGATGATGGCAATGATGAGATGGCTGTTGAGTATCTTAAATCACAAAACATGAAATGTGTTATAACCAGAGCTGGTGGAAGAGGAGACAATCTAAAGGATAAACTATTTAGAAATTCTCTTACAGCCGCAGAAAACTCGGGTATAATTGAAAAAAACACCAGATTTAAATATATTTTTTTTAACGTATTTTCGAAATTATTTGAAAAACTTGATAAAAGTGTATTTGGGATATCAGGAGCAGGTTTTAAGATCGGTATTGTCCGTACAGACGATTTTATTTCTATTGCGATATCAGGAAAAATGGGTATACCGGGTCTAAATATAGATTATGACATACTGGAAGTTGAAAGTGATTATATAAACATACAGGAGGAAGAGTAATGGCACGAGTAACTCTGAAAGACCTTGTAAAGGTTTATGAAGGCGCTGATTCACCTACAATCAAAAATATCGAACTCGATATAAAAGATAAAGAGTTTATGATACTTGTAGGACCTTCAGGTTGTGGTAAATCTACAACTTTAAGAATGATAGCGGGACTTGAAGATATAACGGAAGGTGAGATTTCGATTGGCGAACAGGTCGTCAATGATCTTGCACCAAAAAATAGAGACATAGCGATGGTTTTTCAGAACTATGCTCTTTATCCTCATATGAATGTTTATGATAATATGGGTTTTGGATTAAAACTAAGAAAATATCCTAAGGATGAGATTGACAGAAGAGTAAATGATGCAGCTGAAATTCTTGGAATAAAAGAATATCTGGAAAGAAAACCAAAAGCGCTTTCCGGTGGACAAAGACAGCGTGTTGCTCTTGGAAGAGCTATTGTAAGAGAGCCAAAGGTATTTTTGATGGATGAACCTCTTTCAAACCTTGATGCAAAATTAAGGGTTCAGATGAGAGCTGAGATAATCAAACTGCATAGAAGACTTAATTCGACTATTATCTATGTTACTCATGATCAGGTAGAAGCTATGACAATGGGTGATCGTATAGCTATATTTGATGAAGGAATAATTAGACAGGTAGATTCACCTGATGTTGTTTATTCAAGACCAGCTAATATGTTTGTTGCAAGCTTTATTGGATCTCCATCTATGAATTTTATAAGAGGAGAATACAACGGTCAGAAAGTCGTAGTAGATGATAAACTATCAATAATTGTAAAAGATGCACCTAAGGGTCTTGAAGCGTATAAAGGAAAACAGGTTGTTTTAGGAATTAGACCGGAACATATCTATACTCCACAATCTTCAATGGCAAAAGTTGTAGAATTTTCAGATGAAGAGATACTTGATGCTATGGTAGATATAATCGAACCAATGGGAAATGAAAAGCATTGTAATATAAAACTTGGAAATGAATTTATAACTGTCCGTTTAGAGCCGGATGTACCAGCTGAGTTTGATAAACCTATAAAACTCTTCTTTAACAGAGAAAAACTACATTTCTTTGATCCAGGAACTCAGGATAGAATAGAATAAAGAAGCAGTGAAAAGTGAACAGTGAGAAGTGAATAGACAAAAATAGAGAATAGGGAATAGAAAGTTGATTTTGACCTTCTGTTTCCTTTTTTCTTTTTCCTACTTCCTAATTTTTAAAAAAATAATCTATAGCTTCTTCAAGGCTACCGTGATTTATCCAGATCTTTAAATCGCTTGATTCTAGTTTTCCTCTAAACATGTAGTCGTCAGAGTCCATCTTGTATATAGGAAAATCAAAATCCTCCTGGAATGTTAATTTTCCTTTATCTTTAATCGATTTTAAAAAATCTTTAGTTATATTATTATCAAAAGTCAGTATGTACTTTTCAGCTCCGTTTTTGCAATCTTTAAGTCTTTCTTTTTTTAAGATCTTCATTTGCTCTCCTTCTAAACGATAAATACTAATATATATTATCAAAAGTATAACATAAACTCCTTTTTTTTCAAAGAAAAAAAGTGTGAAGCGTGATGGGTGATGTGAACTAAGGCAGAAAAACTTTAAATCGTGGGGTTTGGAATTAGGTGTTAGGGGTTTGGGTAGGTTTTGATCTTCCCAAAATCCAAAATCCAGCTTCATCCCAAGTTCCAGTTATTAAGTTCGACCATAACCCCTGTTTTAAGCGATAACGGTTTTGTGTTGTTAATTTAATTAAAATTATATATAATTTGTCATAAGGTTTAATTGATAGTTAGGAGAAAACATCATACATGGATAAAGAATTAGCCCTACTTATAAATAAAGTCAAAGCATATGCTAAAAATGCAGATACGGCTATGATTGAAAAGGCGTATCATTTTGCCAAAGAAATGCATAAAGATCAGAAAAGAAAATCTGGTGAACCGTATTTTATGCATCCTTATAATGTTGCTCTTATAATAACCGATCTTAGACTTGACAGTGCATCTATATGTGCAGCTCTTCTACATGATGTTGTTGAAGATTGTGACACTACTAAAGAAGAGATCACAGAGATGTTTTCTGCTGAGATATCACATATAGTTGAAGGTGTAACAAAAATATCAAAACTTAAGTTTAAATCAAGAGAAGAAGCTGAAGCTGATAATCTCAGAAAGATGCTCTTTGCTATGATAAAAGATCTTAGGGTAATACTGGTTAAATTGGCCGACAGACTTCATAATATGTCTACGCTCGAACATATGAAACCGGAAAAGCAGATAATCAAATCTCGTGAGACTCTTGAAATCTATGCTCCTCTTGCTCATAGACTTGGGATTGGTATAATAAAATCAAAGCTCGAGGATCTTTGTTTGAAATATCTTGAGCCGGAAGTATATCAAGATCTTTCGAATGTCCTTCATAAACAGCAGAAACAAAGAGATACATATATTAACGAGATAATAACTTCAATAGGGAATATTCTTGATGAAAACAAAGTACAAATAGAAAAGATATATGGACGTACAAAACATTTCTATAGTATTTTCAGAAAGATGAAGACACAGAATAAGAGTCTTGATGAGATATACGATCTTATTGGTATAAGAATAATAACAGATCAGGTAAAAGACTGTTATGGAGCACTCGGGTTTATTCATAAGCTATGGCCACCTATTCCTGGTAGATTTAAGGATTATATAGCTATGCCAAAAAGTAATATGTATCAGAGTCTTCATACTACCATAATGCATCCAATGGGATTTCCTGTTGAGTTTCAGATAAGAACACTTGCTATGCATCAGATATCTGAAGTTGGTATCGCTGCGCATTTTGCATATAAAGAAGGAAAGGTCGATGATTTTAAACAAAAGACGTCATGGTTAAGACAGCTACTGGATTGGCATAAGGATATTGAAAATGCGACTGAATTTCTGGAATCAGTAAAAATAGATCTTTTTCAGGATGAGGTGTTTATCTTCACTCCGCAGGGAGATGTGAAATCACTTACAAGAGGAGCGACACCAATCGATTTTGCTTTTGCTATTCATACAGAGGTTGGAAGTCATTGTAGTGGAGCAAAGGTTAACGGAAAACTTGTTCCTTTGACATATGAACTACATAATGGGGATATAGTTGAGATAATAACATCAAAAAATCAGACGCCATCAAGAGAATGGTTAAATATAGCAAAGACTTCAAGAGCAAAGAACAAGATACGTTCATATGTTCGAAAACTGATGAAGGATAATAACATCGATAAGGGAATGGAAGTCTGGGAGACTTATATAAAGAAACTCCTAGATAAATATCCATCAATAAAAGAGGATTATTCGATTGATTATCTTTTGAATCTTGACAAGATCAAACATCTGAAAAAAGTATTAAAAGAACATAAGGTAGAGACTCTTGAAGAACTTTATGTAAGTTTTGCTTTAAAATCAGTGAATATAAAGATGGTAGTTAACGCACTATTTCCTAAGATAACTGAACATATTGACACTCAAGCTGAGATATTAGGAAGATTTAAAGAGATAAAAACAAAAACCGATACTGCGATAACTTTAGGAGATATTGATTCAGCACTTATAAATTTTGCAAAATGTTGTAATCCTATTCCATATGATCCAATAGTTGGTTTTGTTACAATGGGAAAAGGTATTACAATTCATAGAAAGTCATGTCCAAATGTAGAAAATCTTATGAAAAAACCTGAAAGGATAATTGAGATTAATTGGAATCAAAATACTAATCAGACTGTACTTTTTACTGCAATGCTTAGAATCGAGACAATAGATAAACCTAAACTTCTATCAGAGATAACACAGCTTATTTCACAGATGGATATAAATATTGCAAGTTGTAATGCATACATGAACAAACAGAAAAAGGGTATTATCGATATGGGAGTTCAAATAAAAAATATTGAGGAGTTAAGATACCTTACAGATAATGTCAATATGATAAATGGTGTATTAAAGGTATACAGAATATCATGAATGAAAGTGTTGCGATCAAACAGATAATAGAAGATCTTTTGAGCGGAGATAGCGAGATACAAAAAACAGCAGCTAAAGCATGTTATAACATGAAAGACCCATCACTTATTCCATATCTTAAAGGTGCTTGTAAAAGTGATAATACAGGAGTCAGGTATTTTGCTAAGAAATCACTTTTTCATATCTTAGAGTCTTTAAGAAAAACGGATGATCATGATCTTGAGAAGATAAAGTCACTTACAGAAAAAAAAATCTACGATATGATCCTAAATGGTGATTCAGATGAACTTCTTTTAGCTATTCGAGCTATAAAACAGGAAAGAAAGGTAAATAATCAGATTCTTGATGCTCTATGTAATGTATTAAAAAAAGAAGAGAACGAATATGTGATCTCAAATATCATAAGTGTATTTTCTATGTTTAGTTATAAAAAAGTCTATCCATTACTTATTGATAAATTAAGATATAAAGACCTAAGAGTTGTTGCAAATACAATAGAAGCGCTTCAATATTACAAAAGTTCAAAGACTATTTTTATCCTTACACAGTTTTTGAAACATAAAGACAATAGAATAAAAGCAAATGCGTTGAGTGTACTTATGAAATTTTCTGTAGAAGGAATACAAAAGCAGCTTGTTAAGATGCTTCATAATGGAAAACTATGGGAAATGGATAGTGCTCTTTATGCTATGATTCAGATAGATCCTGTAGTCTTTGAATCAGAGTTTGAGTGGGTACTTACTAATGAAAGTGACGAAGCGATCATTCAAAAGGCTATTGATGGGTTGCAAAAATGTAAAACAGAGACAGCACGA